>CAZSIY010000026.1:0-11623 GCA_964606825.1 uncultured Oscillospiraceae bacterium
CGTTATAGCTGTTTCATAGTTTTTTTATAAAAAACCCCACTTTTTTTGAAACAATGCATAAAAAATGCATAAAACTCTTGATTTTATGCAAAAACGTTGTATAATTATAACTATGATTAAACTTGTCCGCGTCGGCAAAATTTTCGCGCGGAATTTACGGAAAGGATATGGTAACATGATTAGAGCAGGTGTTCTCGGAGCTACGGGATATGCCGGAATTGAAACCGTTCGCATATTGTCCACCCACCCCGAGGTTGAAATAACAAAACTCGTATCCCACAGCTTTGCGGGCAAAAAGATTTCGGAGATTTATCCGAGCCTTTGCGGAATATGTGACATTACCTTGAGCGAGTTAAACAGCTCAGAAATTGCCGAAAATTGCGACGTTGTATTTACGGCGCTTCCTCACGGCGCTTCAAAAACTGTAATACCCGAAATATACAGTTTGGGCGTGAAAATAATTGATTTGAGCGGCGATTTCAGATACAATTCAAAAGAAACCTACGAAAAATGGTACGGCGAGCCCCACTGCGCGCCCGAAATTCTTGCGCAGTCGGTGTACGGTCTTTGCGAAATACACCGCGACGAAATTAAAAAAGCAAAAATAATCGGAAACCCCGGTTGCTATACCACATGCTCAATCCTTGCGCTTTACCCGCTTTTAAAAAGTGGAACTGTTGAGAGCAAAAATATAATAATAGATGCAAAATCCGGCGTAACCGGCGCGGGAAGAACCGAAAAGCTCCCGTACAGTTTCTGCGAATGCACGGAAAATATGAAAGCCTACAAAATCACAACTCACCGCCACACCTCTGAAATTGAGCAGGAATTGAGCCTTGCCGCGGGCGAAGAGATAATGGTTTCGTTTACGCCGCATCTCGTTCCTTTAAAAAGAGGAATACTCGCCACAAGTTATGCAAATCTAAAAAAATCCGTTACCGACGACGAAATATACAATATCTTTTCTCAAACATACAAAAATGAGCACTTCATAAGAGTGTTAAAGCTGGGCAGTCTCCCAGAAACAAAGCACGTTGCAGGTTCGAATTTTGTGGAAATAGGCTTTAAAATCGACCAGAGATTAAACCGCATAGTAGTATCTTCGGCAATAGACAACCTTTTCAAAGGCGCCGCAGGACAGGCCGTGCAAAACATGAACCTCATGTTCGGACTCAACGAAAAAACAGGCATAAACGTGCCGGCATTCTACCTTTAGGAGGAAAAATATGAGCGGACTAAAAAACACAAACGACACCATAGAAACAGGCATTAAAAAAGCGGACATATTGATAGAGGCTCTGCCCTACATACGCAAACTTTACAAAAAGACAATAGTTATAAAATACGGCGGAAACGCTATGATAAACGAAGACCTAAAAAATTCGGTTATGAACGATATCACCCTACTTAAATACGTGGGAATTAACCCCATAATCGTTCACGGCGGCGGCCCCGACATTACAAACGCACTTAAAGTGTACAACATTGACAGCGAATTTATAAACGGCCTCCGCGTAACAGATGAGCAAACGGTTCAAATTGCTCAAATGGTTCTCGTAGGAAAAACAAATAAAGACATCGTGTCGCGCTTAAATCACGCTGGCGGAAAAGCAATAGGCCTTTGCGGGCTCGACGGCAACCTCATAAAGTGCAAAAAATGCTATACCGAAGTTGACGGTGTTAAAACGGATATCGGATTTGTAGGTGAAGTAACGGGTATTAACACCAAGCTCATAAACCACCTCACCGAAGACGAATACATACCCGTAATCGCGCCCATAGGCACCGACAAAGAGGGCAACAGCTACAACATAAATGCAGACAGCGTTGCATCTGCCGTTGCCGAAGCGCTCCAAGCGGAAAAACTTATGTATCTTACAGACGTTGAAGGCGTGCTCGACTCCGAGGGCAAACTTCTCCACAGAATTTACACCGACGAAGTGGAACCGCTCATAGATGGCGGCACAATAACCGGCGGCATGATACCCAAAACCACGGGCTGTAAAAAAGCCGTTGAAAACGGCGTTGAACGCGTGCACATAATAGACGGAAGAATTCTCCATTCAATTCTTTTGGAAATATTCACAGATCACGGCATAGGAACCATGCTTCTTGAACGATAGCAAAACGGCGGTGCGAAAACAACTCGCACCGCCTTTAATATTACACCAAAATTTTTAAATACTTGTTTTCTCTCATTCGCTTTTTTATCACTTCGATATAATCCGACACCGCCACACACTCAATCACCAAAAACAGGTAGTTGAAATACGGGTTCGGCATGGCAAACAATAGCTGTTTTATGGGAACAAAATAGCAATACAGGAACGAATGCATCATAAATATATTTGCCGAATGAATTCCCAAAAAGTCAAACACCGTGTTTGCATATTTTATTTTGCACAAGGTTGCCTTTGAAAACAGTATTATCGCAATTGCATAGAACGTGTCTGCCGCAAGTCCGAAAATCGAGCGGACATACGTCATAAAAATCACCGCAACAGTCAAAGCTGCCGTTACTGCGAGAGCATGTTTATCCATATATTCGCAAAAGCGATTTAACGCATCTTTCTCCGACAAAAACACACCCACGGCAAACGGAAAAATCCAATAGATTTCTCGGCAGCCGTCGGCAGTTCCCGCATTAAAGCTCTTTGAAGCGAGCACTATGGGAACAAACGTTGCCGTAAGAGTTAAAAAGGGGATTTTCTTAATCATTCGCCTTAAAATAGGATAAACGGCATACAAAACTATTACCGTTTCCATATACCACCAGGTTTGATTCATAGTAGGTGTGTTAAAAAGCGATTTCATGCCTAAAAAGTCGATTATAAAATACACAAATCCCCTTGCACCGCCGCCGTAAATTTCGGTGGCTTTCCATTGGCACAAAAAGCCGAGGGGCACAAAAATCACGTATATAAACCAAAACTGCTTCATCAATTTTAAAAGATGATTTTTTACAAACGAAAAATCTCCGCCGGTGTATCTTTTTCGGCTTTCATTTATGCCGTAACCACTTAAAATAACAAAAATCGCGACACATACTTTGCAAAGAGTCGCAATAATTGTAAGAAACGGGTCTTTTGCCCAGTTTATCGGCGGCAAAAGCACGCCCATGCCAAGGTGGTGGCAAATGAGCATAAGCACCGCAACGCCTTTTATTACAGAGGTATCTCGCTTTGAAAATTTTGTCATATTATCCCCTCTTTTAAAGTGAGAGTGAATTGCCCGTTTCGGCAAATCCACTCTCATACCTGAAATTTATTTCCCCGATGTTATAACAACGGTTTGTGTTTCGTCTATCCAGTCCACATTGTTTCCGAAAGACTCGCTTATTGCGCGGAGCGGAACAAGCGTTCTGTCGTTTATGAGCATTGCAGGCACGTCTAAAGTTATGGTTTCGTTCCTTCCGTCAACGGTGCTCTTTTGCATTTTGTTGTTGTCTATTTGAAAAGCTACAATTGTGTTTGCGTTCATTCCGAAAGCCGTTTGCTTTTCGTCATCCCAATCCACCTTCGCGCCGAGGGCTTCAAAAATAGCTCTCATGGGAACCAAAGTTCTGTCTTGCACAAGTATGGGTTCTACGTCAAATTCTATTTTCTTTCCGTCAAGAAGAACGGTTATTCCGTCATACTGCTCATCTTTCTTTTCGGGAGCGTAATCGGCGCCTTCTTTTGTTTGCACGGCAATATTTTTGCTTGATGCGTACTCGGAAACTTCCTTACTTCCGGTAACAATTTTCAAATCGGCAATGGGAAGAATTGTAGCCGATGTAAGCTGAATCATACTGCATTTCGGCGCAGGCTGTCCATTTAAAGACACCTGGCACTCTTTGATATAAAGCGACGTAACGTCAAAATTTTCAATATCGGCTATTGCCTTAAACTTAAATCTTGCGATTTTAACGCTTGTTTCGCCCGCGTTATAAAGTGGCGCGTTCTCGTCTATCTTGTTGCCAGCAAGGGATATATACATAAGCCTTACAGTGTTTGAAACCACGCCGTTAAGCGGCTGACTTATGTAACCGAAGTTTGTTTTATCAACGGTTTTAAGCCACTCCGTATCGCACCAATCGTCAATATCCGCCGATATTCTCTCGGGGTCGAAAATAACTATTGCTTGAAGAGCGGAAACGTTTTTAAAATCGCCGCTGAGTGTTAAATCGGCATAAAACTCTTCGCCGGCTTTTACGTAATCTTTTTCGCAAGAAACAGTGAATTGATATTTTGCATCAATATCGCTTATGCCGGTAGCCGATCCCTCGGTGTACGAAAACGCATTTATACCAACGGACTTAACGCTGTCTGCTATTTCCGCTATTTTTGCGTTTGAGCAACCGTAAAAAGCAAGGTTTCCTATGGCGGTTACGCCCTCGGATACAACTATACGCTCAACGCTTAACCTATCATTAAACCAAGGCGCATCGCTCTCTTTTTCAAAATCGGTCATTGTGCCGCTTCCCGATATTGTAAGCGTTCCGTTTTCAAGTTGCCAAGAAATGCTTTCACCTATCTTTTCGTCCGCAAACACACCAAACGGACAAATCGCCGTAATCGTTATGCATAGCGCCAATAGTGCTGTTAAAATTCTTTTCATTTTTTCATTCTCCTTTGTGATTTTATTTTAGCAGTGAATATAAGAATTAAAATTCTTTGGTTTCACTGATTTTTTCGTTATTCTTAAAATCATTGTGTGATTTAGATAATGCTTATTTATCTTTTATGGTATTAATTGACGAAATCAACATTCTTCGAATTTGTCCTAAATGATTTGTTATCACTTTATATTGACCGTCATCAATACACCCGGTTCTGTTTAGAAGTTCTAACCAATACTCCGACTTATAACATTCTTTTAACACTATTTGCATTTTTGAAACAAAGTCGGCTGTACTATGAGCATACTTTGACTCATGGATATTTGCACCGATTGTTGTTTCCGAACGCATAAGCTGATTGGTTAAAACGCTCTCTTTTTCTCATTTGCTTTATCATTTTGCAAATATCAATCCCTCAACTTCCGGCTAAATTTTGCACTTCCGGTGCAAAGCTAAATTATTCCGCTTGCGCTACACAGCTAAATTAAATTCGCCTTTAGCTGACCGTAAGGTCAATTTAGCTACGAAGTAATTTAGCGTGCGTAGCACATTTAGCTATGAATTCATCTTTGATGAATTTATTATACCACACTCCAACCCCAAAGTCAAACACACATTCACCGCATTTTCCGCTCGCAAATCTTCTCCGCGCACTTTATTCCATCAACAGCCGAAGAGGTTATTCCCCCGGCATAACCAGCGCCCTCGCCAATAGGATAAACTCCGTCAATTCCCACAGCGCACATATTTTCATCGCGAAGTATCCTCACGGGAGCGCTCGAGCGCGTTTCAATGCCCGTTAAAAGCGCATCGCCCAAACAAAAGCCTTTCATCTTCTCGCCCATAAGTTCAAACCCCGATTTCAGGCTCTCAGCAATAAATTCAGGCAAGCAAAGGTCAAGCCTCGCAAAACGAACCCCGGGCAAATAGCTTGGCTTTACCGAGCCGAACTCTTTGGTTTCGCGTCCGAGAATAAAATCTTCCACCCTTTGACAAGGCGCAAAATAGTCGCCGCCGCCCGCCTCAAAGGCTTTTTTCTCTAAATTACGCTGAAATTCTATCGCTTTCGCCGCTCCGCCACTTATGTCTTCCGGCCTAACGGAAACCAGCACAGCGCTATTTGAATTTTCTCCATCTCTCGCAAAACAGCTCATTCCGTTTGTCACCACACCGCCCTTTTCCGAAGATCCGCACACCACAGTGCCTCCTGGGCACATACAAAAAGTGTACACGCCTCTGCCCCCGGGGTGGCAACTGAGCTTGTAATCTGCCGCTGGAAGTGTTTCGGCAAGATTTTCATCTTTGTATTGCAAAAGATTTATGTATTCGCGCTTGTGCTCAATTCTCACACCCACAGAAAACGGCTTCTTTTCCGTTTTAAAGCCTTTTTTCAAAAGCAATCCGTATGTATCTCTCGAAGAGTGTCCGGTCGCCAAAACAAGTGTTTTACACTTCTCACGGCGTTCTTTTCCGTTCTTCATATTCTTAAGCACAATTTCTTCCACGTTTTTACTCGATATCACTATGTCGCTCATCACAGTGTCAAACAAAAATTCCCCGCCGAGAGCGACAATTTCTTCCCTTATGTTTTTTACCACATCTTTTAAATAATCGGTGCCTATGTGCGGTTTTGCGTAATAGATTATCTCTTCGGGCGCGCCGTGAGAAGCAAACTCTTTTAGCACAAAGGAAATTCGCTTATCGTTTACGCCGCATGTGAGCTTTCCGTCGGAAAACGTACCCGCTCCGCCCTCGCCGAATTGAACGTTTGAGTTTTCATTAAGCGGAGCACCATGCTTAAATTTTTCCACGGTTTCGCTCCTTTGAGCCACCTCTTCGCCGCGCTCCGCCACAATGGGCCTAAGACCCGCGCGCGCAAGCATAAGAGCACAAAAAAGCCCGGCGGGGCCCGCTCCGATAACGTATGGGCGGCTGTCGGACTTCAAATTTACATATCCAAATTCATACGGCATTTCCTCAAAATGCGACACGCCGCGAATGTTTTTTAGTTTGTCTTCTCCCGATACATCTGCCAAAACACAGTAAACCCACACCGCGTTTCCTCTTTTGCGCGAGTCGAGAGACTTTTTTAATACTGAAAAAGAGCGTATTGCCGCCGAAGAAATGCCGAGTTTTCTCGCGACAGCCTCTTTTAACGACATATCCGACATCACGGGAATTTTAATCTCGGAAATCTTTAACAAAAATACCACCCTTTCCAAAAAATCAATTCATAATAACTCTGTTTACAACGTAAAACGCCGTTCCCAACACGTCAAAAATAATAAACTGTATCGCAAGGGCATAGGGTTTGCCGCAAAAAGCGAGTTTAATATTTAAAACAAGCATCGGAAGCGTAGCCACAAAGCCGCTTGCCGCAATCGAAATTATCCCGGCGGCAAAAGCGCCGAGCCCCTTTGCCATGCAAAACGACAACACCATGGGA
The DNA here is from genome assembly GCA_964606825.1 of uncultured Oscillospiraceae bacterium. GTDB lineage: Bacteria > Bacillota > Clostridia > UMGS1810 > UMGS1810 > CAKSIN01. The sequence continues at coordinate 7,047 of CAZSIY010000026.1, forward strand.
AGCATGGCATATGCGGGAAACATAAAAAGTATTCCGAGCAAAATTACGTACCAATGTCTAACGTATTCTTTCGGCAAACTTTTTGCGATTTTTCTTTTTTTCATAGTAATTCTCCTCATAAAGTGCTTTGCGCATATCTCTGCCACGAAAAACGCCCCGCACATAAATGCGGGGCAGATGAATTAACAAGCAATTATTTGTTTACAGCGTCTTTTAAGCCTCTGCCTGCCTTGAATGAAGGAACAGTTGATGCAGGGATATTAATTTCAGCGCCTGTCTGGGGATTTTTACCCTTTCTTGCTGCACGCTGTTTTGTTTCAAAAGAACCAAAACCAACGAGAACAACTTTCTCACCCTTAACAAGACCTTCTGTTACAGAATCGATAAAAGCATTTACAGCTTTATCTGCATCTTTCTTAGTAAGACCTGCTTTTTCTGCTACCATAGCAGTTAATTCACTTTTGTTCATTTTACCTACTACCTCCTAAGTAATTCTGGTATAAAAATATTATAGCAAATATTTCTAACCTACGCAATAGTTATATTAAACAAATTTATGTCGCAAATTCGTTAAAAAACACAGTTTTTTTGGTGGAAATGCTAACATTTACTTTATTTTAACTTATTTTTCTCAATTTAGCACCTGTTCGAGAGTCATAATTGAGTAGTCAATGTAGAGCCCTGAGAGCTTCGCATTTGTCGCAAGATCAATCCAATATTCCTTGCCGTTTACAATAGTTTCGTCGGCAACGCCATCTGCGAGGTTGAAAATATCGGACATTTTTATTGCCTGCGGAGAGTTGAATTCTATTTTTAATCTGTACAAAAATCCGTTGTCATTCATTGCCATAAGCGATGTGTAGTATGTTATTTTCATGTCAATTCCTATACTGTCGGCAACAACACTCATGGAAGAAAGCGGAATTTCAAACACCGACTCCAAAGAGTTCGCAAGGCTCGTCATATCGCGGCATTTTGACACGTTTGCTCCCTTAAACGGAGCTTCGTATATCTCTTTTGGCACTCCCGCAAGAATTACGGCATAGTCCGAAGCGTTTGACGGATATGCGCCGAGTTCCGTAAGAACGGGTGCCGCAACAATCTCTTCATTTTCTTTTTCAAAATTGTACTGCAAGTTTATTCCAACGGCAAGGTCATATTGCATTAAAATGCATGCAAGCTGTTTTTTGGTGATTTTGGCATTTGCATTTAATGTGTCATTTGCGTAAAGGGTAATTCCGAAATTGTGAGCATATTGCATGTGCTTTGAATACTCAACGTCTTTTTCGTTTAAAGCAACGTCGGCATACATGCCGCTACCCTCGGGCAAAGCAATCTTTGTTTCGCCCACGTTCATTGCGCCGTGCGTAATCATGGCGAGAGCTTCGGCAACGGTTGCGCTCGCTGTGCTCTCCGCTTGAGAAGACTTGTATTTATCCTTCGGCAAAACATAGTTGCACATTATATCCCACTCGGCGGCATAATCGCCCTCAAACTTTTTGTCATAATAGTAATGACCCAAAGAGAGAGTTCTGTCGCGGAAACGCAAGCGAAGAGCCGCGGCGGAAAGTTCGCCGTAAGATATTTCGCCGTTTGCATCATATGTCGTATCAAAAATGTTTGACGAATTGTAAACCATTTCGTAAACATCGTCGGAAAAGTTGTTTATAAAGTCATGATTTTTATTTAAGTCAAGTTTTCTCGCTCTTACTATAAGAGTTGCGGCTTCGGCTCTTGTAAGCGTATCGCCGAGCCTTAAATTAACCTTGTCGTCGCCCATCATAAGGCCGTAGGAATATACCCAAGCCGTAGCTTTCGGGTTAGTGCCCTGGGAGCTTATGCTGTACGGTGCAGCCGCATCACCTTTTGCATATCTCTTATACAAAAGATTTGCCACATCTGCGCGCAAAATAGGGGTGTCGGGCGCAAATATGTTGTCGTTGTAAGCATCGAGGCCCGAATACATAATATATTCGTAGCACCAATGTGAAGCATCAATGTCGTCAAAAGCTACGTCTCTCAAAATGTCGGACTTACCTATCATCTTCACAAACTCCGCTCTTGTAACGGTGCCCTCGGGCAAAAATGTGCCGTCGGAATATCCGTTTATCGTGCCGTCGTTTGCAAGCTGCATAATGTTTCCATACGCCCAATGTTCGGCAGTAAGGTCGCTGAAAGCCGCGGCACTCACAGGAATTGCCACAAAAGACGATGCCAAAACTCCAACGCTTAAAACAGCCGACATAATACTTGCCGCGATTTTGTTTTTTAAATTATTCTTTCTCATATTCCCCTCCGTATTATTCATACAAAAATTTTCTCACTGTTTCCATTGCCTCGTCTTCCATATTGCATTTTAGCAGGCAAACGCGGCTTTTTTCTATCAAAAGTCCGAGAAGCTCCAACATTTTATCTGTAACTTCGTCGCTCATGGGCGAAATTACAGCTTCGAAAAAGCGCACTATAACCTCAGCGGCGGAAAGCTGTCTTATTGAATTTATTTCGCAACGTTCCAAAAACACAAGCGCCTTTAGCGGAACTTTTAAATTTGTGTTAATGCCGGTGGTTCCTGCCCAAGGTGTTCCGTAAATGTACCAACCGTCATTTTCGAAATATCGCAATATAGGCTTGTCATCATTTATCATAACGGTGTTTTCCGGGTGATTTTTAAGCCATAGGGCAGTGTGGGTGGATTTACCGGTTCCCGAAAGCGCCGAAAAGGCAACTCCCTCACCGTTGTGTGCTATGGACGACGCATGGAACACAAGACCGTTGTAATGGAAAATAACGAAATGTAATATCATTTCAAATAAATTATACGTGCAGCAACGCATATCAATGTCAAAAAGCGTTTTTGCATTTAGCACAACGGCATTTGCACACTTTTTCGACATATCAATAGCTACCTTTGCGAGTATATCGCCGTCTACATCATCTGTTATAATGCAAATATAAACTCCTTTATCATCCAAATACCAATTTCCCATGTATTTGTCAGTCAACTTTTTGCCGTTTGGATTTTCAATTTTTTCTTCGCTTAATTGCATATTAATGGAAAAATCCGCTTTATCAAACTCAGCAATATATGTTTGTGATTGATTGTAAAAGTGATCATCCTTAAATCCGTCAATTTCAAAATTTATATCGGCTACTCTTATTTTAAATCTGCTTTTATCGTAATGCAACGCCATACCTCCATATTCTATGCGTAAACAAAAAGGAGCCGACAAAAGCCAGCTCCCATAAGCATCTTAAATTGAAATAAGTCTCCGGAAAACTCATCTCTTATCGCTCATACACAGAGAAAATATTTCTCAATAGTGAGCATATGTCCCTCATAAGAGAAACAAATTATTAGCAGATAAGCCTAATCAACCGTTATTCGAAGGATTGATAGCCTCATTGCCACTAAGTTCTAAGTTAAAAAAGGTAATTCTGTTAGCATTGATTGTAGCAACTTTCTGCATTTTAGTAAGGTTACCGGGCAATGCGGAAAGAGATTCCTTCACTGCCAATTCTACTACATTAGCTGTAGGTTTTGTATAATTTTTCATAATTCAATCTCCTCCTTATTCAGCGTATGCCTCTACTACTGCATCTGCGGCCAATCCTTTGAAAACTACGCAGAACACACCGTCATCAGTGCAACCCAAAGCAGGGTATTTATCACCATTTACCTTAAAGCCATACTCTTTAACGTTACCGCTAACTTTACCATAGTATGCTTTACCTGAAATACCACTATCAGCATCTTCAAAATCGCTACCATTAGTCATGCCTTCAACACTTGCTACAGCAGCAACACCATTTGTTATCAAGTTAACACCCTCGCTAAGTTCAAAGCTCTTAAGCAAATCAGTAGCTGCAGTATCGTCAGTACCAATCTTAGCAACAGAAACACTTGCGTTGTAAATATCAGTCATTTTATCAGTAAACGTAAACGTAGCTGTACCCTCAGTCGCAGTTTTCTGGTCTATGTATTTGATATCGCTTGTTGTACCAGTTTTGTCCCAAACCAAATAAGTAACTTGCTTATTTGCTGTAACACCCGAAACAACAGTAGTAACTGTAACGTTAGCATCAGCAGCTGTTCTGTTGTTATAGTCGTAGGTTGTTGTAGTTGTAACTCCGGTAGCTGCCAAAGCACTCATTCCGGAAAGAGCACTAACGCAAACAGCTAAAGAAGCCGCAGCCATTTTTTTCATTTTCATCCGACATACATCTCCTATCTAAATATTTGATTTACTATAATTTTAACAGAAATTTCACATTTTGTCAATAGAACTTTTAAAATAATAGCGGATAATTTATCACAAAATACATCTTGATATTTTGTACATATTGTACAGGCATAGCAATTACTTTAATTACTGCCGTCAGTTACAGCCGAACGAACCGTTATATTTACATTTTCCGTATATATAAAAGCATAGCTCTCAAGGGCATTTTTCACCGCCGCGGCGGCTTTTTCTGCACACTCGGGGATTATTGTTCCGTAGCGCACCGCTATCTCCGAATATACCTCGGCTCCCACGTCCGTTTTTTCCACAGATGTTTTTAGCACTTTTGCCACGCCC
>CAZSIY010000027.1:0-11468 GCA_964606825.1 uncultured Oscillospiraceae bacterium
CACCGGCGGTACAGTTTTCATTGGTGAGGGAATAAGAATTTTTTGTTTTCAACTCATCTTCCCCTTGAGGGGAAGGCTTTTTTTCACTGATTAAAAATGAATAATTAATAATGAATGGTGAATAATTGTGAAAAATATGACAATCCCTCAGGCGCTACGCGCCAGCTCCCTTGCCTAAAGGGAGCCTTATGGCACCGGCGGTACAGTTTTCATTGGTGAGGGAATAAGAATTTTTTGTTTTCAACTCGTCTTCCCCTTGAGGGGAAGATTTCACGAAGTGACTGATGAGGTATTAATATAATTACCCTCTCTAATTACTCTGTGCATGTTCTTTTTTATTTTTATGTTCGCAATAGTCACAATAATCTTCAAACACGGTTTTCACAAGAGCCATAGCGGGCACGGCGAGGATAATTCCCGGAACGCCGAAAATTCCTCCGCCCACGGTAACGCCGCAAAGCACCCAAAACGGTCTTATTTCGAGGGCGTTTTTCACAAGGCGCGGCTGGATTACGTTTGCGTCCACCTGCTGTATTACCACAAGCATCACCGCCACCCAAATACCTTTTGAAAGCGAGGCGGTAAACACGGTAAGGAGCGCCGTTACAGCGCAAGAAACAATTGCTCCGAAGTAGGGAATAAGGTTAAAGATGCCTATAAAAATTCCGAGAACCGGCGCATAGCGCACCCTCATCACGGCAAGCACCACAGATGCGAGCACTGCCACAATCATGGCATCGGTCACCTGGCAATAGATATATTTATACATAATGGAGAGCGTGCGGTTTACGTATTTCATAATAACCTTGCGGCTTTTTTGGGGTAAAATAACGTCCACAACGCGTTTTACCGTTTGCACAAGGGCGCTCCTATCGAGCAAAACGTACATGGAAATCACCATGGAAAGGAGCAAATTCACCACTGTTTTCGAAGCGTTCAGCACACTTCCCAAGTAAAGTTTTACGTTTGTAAAGTCAAAATTTCCAAAAACGTCGCTTACGCTGAGCTGTTCAAACACTTTTGACAGATTAAAATCCGCAACGTTTATGTTTTTCGAGAAATTCTGCACATTTTTGATAATCGACGGCAGTTGATTTACAAAATCCGAAACGCTATGCACAACCGCTGGGAAAAGAATTGAGCCGAAGCCGCCGACTACGAAGATAAACAAAATATATATCACAATCACGGAAATTCCGCGCCTATGCGAACATATGAAATTGTTTTTTGACTTTGCGAAAGCGCTCTCGAATTTCACGCACACGGGGTAGAGCACAAACGCTATGATAAAGCCCACAAAAATCGGTGCAAACACCGAAAGCACCGTGCCGATGTAGGAAAATATGGCGCCGATGCTGTCAAATGTTTTGTAAACGGCAATTATAAGCACCGCCAGCACAAAAACGCCGAAATACTTTGTAAAATCACTGAATTTCACTTCTATCACTCCAATTTCGTAAAATTGCATTGCGTTCGTTTTTTATTTTTCCCTCAAAAACATCAAAGAGAATTTGCTCCAATTTTTCGCCTATGGCATGCCCTGTAAAACCGAATGCCTCGCTTACGTCTTTTCCGCTTACCGCAAGGTCGGAAATTTTTTTGCAAAGGTTTTCGTTCGCCGAGAAAAGCTCGCAGAGCATGTTTTCACACCTTGCGGCGCCCGAAACATCGCCTGTGCACTCCAAATAGCACTGCCTTGTTTTAACGGCGCAAACAGCGTTTTCAAAGCCTGTGCGGTAAATGAATTTAAGGGCATCTCCCGTTTTGAAAATTTCGGGAACTTGCGCATTGAGCGCCAAGCAAACTGCGTTTTGGATCTTTTTGTCAGATTTTAAATTATGCAAAAGCTCCATTGCCGCATCGGCGCCCGAAAGATACATAAGCGCGGCGACTTTTGCCGAAAAATCGCCCTCGACGTTTGTCATAATCGAAACGGAGAGCTCGTAGTTTTTAATTTCGGGAAAAAGTTTTTTAAACACGGGGGCAAACTTTTCCATAACGCTTTTTGCGTATTTTCCGCAAAAAAGTTTCTTTGTTTCCGCCAAAATCCGCTCTTTTGAAACGGCAAAAAGCAAATCTGCACAGAAAAAAACGGCATCTTCCGTGCCTTTTTCTATTTCAAACCCGAGAACCGCGGAAAAGCGCAACGCCCTTAAAATCCTCAGGGCATCTTCGCGAAAGCGGGTTTTCGCATCGCCCACGCAGCGAATGATTTTCTTTTCCAAATCGCCCATGCCGCCGTAAAAATCCACCACGCGCCCTGCCTCATCACAGGCCATGGCGTTTACGGTAAAATCGCGGCGCAAAAGGTCGCTTTTCAAAGAATCGGAAAAGCTCACGCTGTCGGGTCGGCGAAAGTCGCTGTAAGCGCCGTCGGTTCTGTATGTGGTGATTTCAAAGGTTTCGCCAAATGCCAAAAGGGTGATTGTGCCGTGCTTAATGCCGGTATCTATGGTTTTGAAATCTTCAAAAATTTTTTTAATCTCTTCGGGTTTTGCGTTTGTTGTGATGTCGAAATCTGTGGGATTTTTTAAAAGCAGACTGTCGCGAACAAAGCCGCCTACCGCGTATGCCTCAAATCCTCGCGATTTTATACGCGTTAAAACTTTAAAAAGCGGCTCGGGCAAGCGGGAAATTTTCATTGATTTATTCCTCCGTCGATAACGCCGTTTATTTTTGCGTAAAAATCCGCGGTGTCGTTTTTCAAATAGCGGCAAATCTCCTTTGCGCGTTCTTTTGAGCCCGCATACATCTCAAAGCTCAAAAGCACCACGCCGCCCTCTTCCAAAGAAAATTTTACGGCGTATTCGTTTCCCATAACGGGGTAAAAATCGGCGCTTATTTTATTGCCCGAGGCTTCGCGACGGTTTACGGAAGAAATTTTTTCGTCGAGCCTTGCCATAATACTACCCGGAATTTTATTTGAGAAAAAGCCGAGAGTTTCTTCTCCGGCATCTGTTATTGAAAAGATTTTTTCGCCGCCCTCTTCGCGCTCGGTAATGTTTGAGCTGGCAATGAGGCTCTCTATATAGCGCTCAAGCTCAAAGTAGTTTACGTTTGCAGCCGACGAAATTACATAGTCGAGCAAGGTGTAGCTTGCATCCGCGTTAAGCGATTTTACGGCGTAGAGAATTATGAGTTTTATCTCATAATCCGAAGGTTTATATGCATATTCCATTAAAAATCACTCCAATCGGTAACGGTATGTAAAAAAATCAGCGCAGCTGCACACAGCCGCGCCGGAAACGGTTTGATTAATCAACCGTATAGGGTTTGAGTTCTTGAGCAAAGCTATCGGCATCGTCGGTATGAGCTTCAACAATGATAGTCTTTGTAAGGTCAAGGCTGAATATTCCCATAATGGATTTTGCATCGACAACATATCTGTCGGATATGAGGTCAATGTCAAATTCATATTTATTGACAATGTTTACGAAGTTCTTCACATCGTTAATTGAACTGAGCATAATCTTGTATGTAGACATAGCTATCCCTCCATAAAATTTATTTGCCTTAATTATACTACACAAAAATTTTTTAGTCAAATCATTTTTTAGATATTGCAAAATTTTGTAAGTAGTGTATAATAAAGAAAGAGTAATTTTAAGGAGTTTATATAATGAATACGGTATCGTTTTGCACCTTGGGCTGCAAGGTAAATCAATATGAAACACAAGCTATGGAAAATCTTTTTTTAAACGCGGGTTACGAGGTGTTGTCTTTTGACGAAAAGTGCGACATCTACGTGATAAACACCTGCACGGTAACAGGCATGGGCGACAGAAAATCCCGCCAAATGATACACCGCGCGCGGAAATTAAATCCCGACGCGCTTGTCGCCGTTGTGGGGTGTTATTCGCAGGTTGCCCCGCAAGAGGTTGAAAAAATCGAGGGCGTGGGTCTTATTCTCGGCACAAGCGAGAGGAAAAACATCGTGTCGCTTGTCGAACAGGCGCTTGAAGAGAAAAAAAGCGCAACATACGTAGGCGACATTATGAAACAGCGCGAATACGAGGACCTTTGGGTGTCGTCTTATTCGTCGAAAACGAGGGCGTTTGTGAAAATCGAGGACGGCTGCACGGAATTTTGCACCTACTGCATTATTCCCTACGCAAGGGGACCCGTGAGAAGCCGAAGCCTTGAAAGCATAAAAAAAGAGGTGTCGGCGCTCGCGGAAAACGGATTTAAAGAAATAGTGCTCACGGGTATTCACATTGCATCTTACGGAAAAGACAAAAAGGAGCACACCCTGCTTGACGTTTTGCGCGCGGTTTCCGAAACGGATGGCATAGAGCGCGTAAGGCTGGGATCTGTGGAGCCGAGGATACTCACCGAAGAATTTGTAAGCGAAATGAGCAAAATCCCCAAAATTTGCAACCATTTCCACATATCTCTTCAAAGCGGCTGTGACGAAACGCTAAAACGCATGAACCGCAAATACACCACCGAGGAATATGAAAAAAGCGTTTGTCTTTTGAGAAAGTATTTTGATTTTCCCGCAATTGCCACGGATATTATGGTGGGATTTCCGGGAGAAACCAACGAGGAATTTGAGGCGTCGGTGGCATTTATGGAAAAGATTAACTTTGCCGATGCGCACGTTTTCGCATATTCAAACAGAAAAGGCACAAAGGCGGACAAATTTCCAAATCAAGTGGCGAAAAAGGTTAAGGAAGAACGTAGCAAAAAAATGAGCGCGTGCGTGAATAAAATGAAAGATGAGTACGTAAAATCTTACGTTGGCAAAACCGTTCCCGTGCTCGCCGAGCGCGAAATCGCGCCGGGCGTATATGAGGGGCACATGACAAATTACGTAAAAGTGCACCTTACAAGCGAGTACGACGTGGCTAAAAAAATCGTAAATGTAAAAATAGAAAAGGCAGATGGAGAGATGATTTTCGGAATCAAAGAATAATTGGGAATTATGGGGAGAAGTCTTTTTTGCTCCACCTCATCCGAGTTGCTGCGCAACCCACCTTCCCCTTGAGGGGAAGGCTTAATTTAAAAAGTGATAGGGAAACAATCCCTCAGTCACCAATCGGTGACAGCTCCCTTTACACAAGGGAGCCTTATGTAAGCGCGCTTTTATCGCATTGCCAAAGTTTTTCGCAGTGATTAAACTTAAATGCCAATGAGGACTGCGCTTTTGCTGCCAAAAGGCTTCCCCTTGCAGGGAAACTGTCACGTGAGTGACTGATGAGGTGTTAATTAATTATTTTATACCCGGGAAAGTGTTGAACGTAAGCGAAACAGAGGGGAGTTTGGAAAATTCTTACACTTCCGGCACCCCCACCGCAAAAGATTTAAGCACCGACACCAAAGCCGCCAGCGCGGCGGCGGAAACGGTCATTTTCCAATTAACCTCGCCGAGGTAAGTGCCCGTGCCTATTATGCCGAGGGCGGTTTGTGCCGCGGTATGAAGGGCGCGTTTTGCTATGCAAAGGGCAAATTTTTTCATTTTTTGTCACCGCCTTTCAAAATATAATTTGCAAATTTTATCAAAAGATGTTTAAAATCCTCGTCGCTCCAGGTGCCGTTATACCAAATTTCGGGCGACGATATAATATTTTTTTCATCAAGAAGCGCCACTGCATCGGAAGCGGAACTTACCTCGCGTGGCTCTTTTTTTTCATAAAAACCCGAAACGGATTTTTCCTTGCCGAAATTTTCCCAGCGAGCTCTTTTTACGCGGGTATCTAAGTGCACAAAAGCTGAATAAAGTCCTATGCCACCGTAATTCGGCATTACGCTTTCGGCAAAGCGAGCGATTTTTTCGGGGCTTACGCCTTTTATGGCGATATCCGCCGCACAGCCCGCAACATGGCGCGAATTTGCCACGCCTCCCACCTTTTTGTTGTACGTCGGGGTGCGGTAGGCGCTGTTTACGGTGATGGGCAGGGCGAATTTGTCGCGTATTTTTTGAAGAAGAGCCGCAAGGTCAGTGTCTATAAGGATATCGTTTGAACCGTCGTGGCAGGCAAATTCTTTTACTTTAAAGTTTTTTGTCAGCGATTTCTCGCCGTCGGTGTGAAGTGAGTATTTTTTTATCATGTGGATGTCCTTTCTTTTTGTGAGTATATAAAAGTTATAATAATCTTATTTTGTAAAATAGAATTGTTATAGCTCTTATCCCCTCAGTCACTTCGTGACAGCTCCCCTTACCATAAGGGGAGCCTTATGTAAGCGTAGTTTTATCGCATTGTATAAGGTTTTCGCAGTGGGTAAATATAAACGCAAATGAGGACTGCGCTTTTGGTGCCGCGAGGCTCCCATTGTTGCAAGGGGCTGATTGCCGGTGGCAATCGTTTAGCGCTTGACCGAGGCGAGAGCCAAGACAGCGTGGCGGCGCAAGCTGACTGAGGGGATAAGTCTTTTTTATTGATGCGCCATTTTATTCACATACTTATCCAATTTTTCCTTTGCCAGGGAAACGGTATGATTTGCGCCGAGTTGTTCGAGGCCGTCGAGGCAAGCGCACAGGGCAAATACGATAAGGGTATTTTCCTCTTTCATTCTTCCTACATCGCTATCACGCTCGTTTTGCCTCAAATACCATTTATACGCCCCGAAAATCACGCCCGCAGTGCCCCCGAGCGAGGCAAGGGCGGCGAAAACGGCGGCGGTAAGTTTCAGCGCAAGCAAAATTTTTTCCATGTTACACAAAAGTGAGGGTTACGGAGCTCGGACCCGCAATCCCCTCAAGATACAAATTCACCCCGCCCGCGGCGCGCTCTATTGTGAGCCATTTTGGCAAGGCACTGCCCGTGAGGCGATAAGTTTTTGCGGTATCGGTATCGGAAAATTCTATGGTTATGCGCTCGTCGTCACCGCTACCCAAAGACAGGGCGAATTTAAACGCATGGGGAACTACATAGCTCCCCAAGAGGGTTTTCGTGTCGCAACGCGGGGTATCGACGGTGATTTGAGTATAGCAATTGGCGGCGGTGGCGGAGGTTTTTATTTTCGAATAGGCAAAAACGCGCTTATCGGTGACGGTGCCGTTTGCGGAAATTTCCGCTAGGGGAACGGTGCCCGAGGCTCCCGGAGAAAGCGACGATTTTATGTCGACGGTGTTGTTTTCGGTATCGTGCTCCGCGAAGATATAATTTTTAACGCCGACGGTGGCATTTATTTCGTAGCCGTCGGCATCTACCGCGATGTGAGAGCCGTCTGCAAGAAAGCAAACGCCCTCGCTCACCTTGTAATTGCTGCCTGATTTTACCACGGCGCAATCGGACGGCACAGAGGTGCCAACGCCCTCGGACACTGCCGAGGATATAGCTGATGTTACGCCCGCGGTAAGGCTTGCCGACGAGGAAAATGTTGCCACGCCGCCGGATATTAGGTGAGAAAAGGCGGCGTTGAAATCGTCGGCGCCGTAGGTGGTGTTGTCGGTGAAGTATTTTTTTATTGACATGTTGATCTCCTTTCGGTTATAGTGAGTGAAGAGGTTTATCACCTCGATTTTCTTGTTTTGAAAATAGAATTTTTTATTTCCACCTCATCCGAGTTGCTACGCAACCCACCTTCCCCTCAAGGGGAAGGCTTTTATGCATCGCAATGTTATTTTGAAAGCCTCATTTGATAGAAATACGCTCCCTCAAACAGCTACCGCCCCCGTGCTTGAAAAAATCGGTTCTTCCGCCACGCCGTTTTTATCGCAGAGAATTTCCACGCCGTCAACTTTTGACCTTAGGGAGTACCTAAGGTTTCCTATATTAGCCATAATACGGATAGTATCTCCGAGGTTATAATCCTTGCCGAATTTCAGCATTTTGAGCTTAAATCTCGCCTCATTTCTCATGGGGAAATCCGCAAGCGAACTTCTTGCTTCGGCGGCGCTGTCGCCTTGCAAAACGGCATGCATGGGAAAAGGCGGAGTAAGCGAAAATTCGGGCGAAAGATACGTTCGCACTGAATTTAGTTTATAATAACCGCTGTTGGCGTAGTCCAAAATGTCAAAAGATATGGCGGCATCGTAGGAATTGCGCGCGGGAACAGCCACTTCGGCGCCGTCGTAAACGGAAAACACAATCTTTTTTTCACTCGGCAAAAACTCCGCTTTATGCCCAAGGCCCGCGGTGGAGAGGGTTTTGGTAACGACGGTGAGGGCATCGGTATTTTCCGCAACGGAAACATGCACACTTTTATCAAAAGCGCCCGAATAGGCGTAGGAAAACCGGTCGTCGCCGTCGAACGCCCTTGAAAACGCGTTTACGGCAAAGTCCTCGGCATCTCGCTCGCTCCAGGCGGTCTCCGAAAGGAGCCTTTTAGACATAAGCCAATTGCAAGTTCGCCCGAAAAGGGCAAAATCCTCGCAGAGCTCATAGCCCACGGCAACGGCAGAAAAGGCACCGTCGGTGATAAAAATCATTTTGCCCTCGTCGGGGCGCAGATTTTCCATAACAATTTTCGCCGCGTCGCACTCCACGGGAAAATGCGCCTCAAACATGCCCGCACCGTTGAAAAGCACCTTTTTTCTAATCGAAATGCACCGAGTTTCGCGGCATATGAGCTTAAAATCGAAGTTATAAAAATCAATTCTCATACCCAAGCGCCCTCCCTGTACCTATTTAAATAAGAACAAGTAACGGCACAAGATAGCGAGTTGCCGCCGCAGATGACGTTTATGCGATTTTCGCCCGGATGAAGATAAAAATCTTCCAAAAAAGTGTCGTTTGAAAGGTACTCGGCAAGGTCTGCGCCGTCGCTTGAAAAAACGGTGCCCGCTGAAAGGTTCAAGGTGATTTTTTCGCCTTTTTCCGCGGCGTAATCGAGCTGAATTTTCTCATTGTGGGTTTCGTTTTTTATAACAATGCTCTCACAGCCGTCCGATATTATGTCAACCTCAAAGGTGGGGGCAGTTTTCACGCCGCCCTCGTAGCCGATGTCGGCATTTGAGGTGCGTTTTGTAAGAACGGCGGGTGGTTTCGTTTTAAGATTTACCAGATTTTCGCGGCTGTGGACGCTTTTCACAGTGGGGAAAAGGTCGGTAAAATAAGGAAAATCGCACACGAACTGCATGGTGAGCTCGCGGAAGATGCCGTGGCGGGCTCCGATTGCAAAATTTTCGCAACGGGCGGTGATTTTTCGGGAAATATCGGTGTGAATTTCCACGGTAAACTCGCCGTCCAAAACGGCGGTAAGGGTTTCAAAATCACTTTGAAAATCCTCACCGCAACGGGCATCTACGCTCAAAGTTACGTAGCGCTCCTCGTCGCGCGTGTTGATTGTTTGTCGCCCGGCTTCATTATACAATGTAATAACCGTAAAATTTTTGTTTGCAATGCCTAGGCCGTCTATTTCGCGCAGGGCAAACACTGTGTCTTTGCGCATTGCGCCGTAAATTACGGCAAAGGCGCTGTCGTTATAGAGTTTTATATACATTTCAGCCTCCGTTTATTCCCGAAAGGCGCTTGAAAGTGTCGTAGCGGCGAAGCTTTGTATAGAGCTCGTCGGCGGTGCCGCCATTTAGGGAATAGCTTGTGTTGTAGATATTTTGGGTATTTGAAAGATTGGTGGTGCTCTCGCTTTTTGCCGCGGAATTTTCGGCAAGATTTAGGTTGAACGCCTCTATGCGGGAGCGGATTTTTTCAAGTTCGAGGTCGAGTTTTTCGGAAAAACCGTTTGCGAAAGACTCGGCGGCGCTCTCGCCGCAGTTAAAAAACTCGGGCGGAATTTCAAAACCCGCCTCGGTGAGGCGCTCTTTTACGTAGTTTGCGGTGTTTGAGAGGGCGTTTTCCATTTCCGGTGCGAAAAACTCCCGCGACAAATCGCCCGAAACCTTTAAATTTTCCTCGTAGGCGCGAAAATAGTTTAAAAGCTCGTCGTTTGAGGCATGCTCAAAGGCATAGAACGTTTTTTCACCATCTGCGGCACTTTTTGATAAAATTTCGTTAAAAAAACTATCTGCCGCCTCGTTCCCAATGCCGCTCTCGGAAAGTTTTTCGCGAAGCCAACGGAGCTTTTCGGCATATTTTTGCATTTTTTCCGTTTGAGCGCCGAGGTCGCCGAGGGAGCTGTAAAAACTTATGGTTTCCTCGTCGGTGCGAATGGTGCCGCGGTTTAAAATAGGCACAAAGCCTCTTAGTTTTTCGGCAAAAGAGGTGCTCTTCTTTTCAACGGCGGAAATTTGCTCATCGGCATAGCTCAAAATGTCGGAATAGGCATTTTGGGCGGCTTTGCGGCGCTTTTCAAGTTCTTTTTCCTCGGCGGCGGTGATTTTTTTGTTGTACTCGTAAATTTCAGCGGTGTATTTAAGCCAGTGCTCACTGCCGGCGGAAAAGTAGGTATCGCGCAGTTTTTCGAGCTCCGAGTAATAATTTTCCTCGCTTATGAGGTCGAGTTTTCGCATATAGGCGATACGTTTTCGCATTGCCTCAAAGGCTTTTACGGAATACTTGTCGTCGGCAAAGGCTCCGCTCGAATACGCCGAAAGCACGCTTGCCGCACGAGTTTGAACGTTTTCGGCGCAAGCGTTTACAAGGCGGCTGTTTGCCTTTTCGCTCTCTTTTTTTAGCTCTTTAAGGCTTTTTAAAATCTCTTCGGCGGTGTTTTGCAAAAAAATCCCTCCTTACCAAAGCGCCTCGCCGATGTCGCGCTCTTTTTCGCCGAGTGAATAAATTTTTTTAAGGCGCAAAAGAGCGGCGCGGCGGGAGCTGTCTTTTATTTTTGAAACGTCGGCGGCGCGAACCGCAACAATTCGCCCGAAATCCCCCTCGGGAGAAAGGGCGCAAAACAGGGCGCAGAACTTGTGCCAGTGCATTTTAGAGCCTGCAAGGTCTATGCCGTATTGCTCGCAAAAAGAGGCGTAAATGTGGGGCGCGTCGGCAAAAAAGTCGTATAGCGGCTCGCTTGAATTTCGGCGCTCTTTAGAGCACATGGGCGCGGAATAAAAGGCGCAAAGCGCAAAGAGCGCGCCAGAGAGAGTTTTTGGAAGCCGCGGTGGCAAAAAGCACAGCGCCACTGCCTCGGCGGCCTTTTCGGCAGAGGTTAGGTCAGAGTTTTCCATGATTTTACCAAAGTTTATCCACGTGCGAAAATCGGTTTTCACGGGATATTTTTTGCCGTTTACAAAAACACACTGCGGAAGCTTTTCGCACATTAAAATGTTAGAACTTGTCGCAGGTTTCGCTGAGTTTTTCATCGCACCTGTTCACCTCGCAAACCACAAATCTCACGGCGCACACAAGGTCATAAAAGGCGGGGGTTTGCCCCAGGGCGCGCTCGGCATCGCTTTTTCCGAAAGAGGTGCAAAACTCTTTTTTTACCCTTTTGCACGCCGAATTTACGGTAAATTTTCCCGCTTTTCCCGCGGCTATTTTTTTGGCGGCAACGTATAGAATTTGCAGTGCCTTTTGCATGCAGGCATTAACCAAAGCGGCGTCGCCCGTAAGGGTAACGCCGTTTAGGCACGCTGTGATTTTAAAAGAATTTGCCGTGTAATTTTTCATTTATCAGTCCTCCGT
>CAZSIY010000028.1:0-5782 GCA_964606825.1 uncultured Oscillospiraceae bacterium
GTGTATACGCTCAAAGCCGGAGAAATGATATTTCACAAACCCATGGAGTTTCATCGCGTTTGGAACGAGGGGAATGTGGAGCTTGAATTCTTTGTGGTAAGTTTCGATGCGTCGGGAGTGCGCACGGAAAAATTCGAAGATGCTACTTTTCGCTTTGACAAAGGCGCGGCAACCGCTTTTGAAAATGTTGCCAAAACATGTGAAAAATGCCGCGCATCGGGTTTCGGCGGAAGTGATGCTTGGCTTGCCGACAGCGAAAAACTTCAAATGTTTTGCAATGCATTTGAAGCCTTTTTGTTTTATTTGAGCATGGAAGAGGCAACGAATGCCAAAAGCGACAAAACCGAACAGGCAAAAATTTTCCACCTGCTTGTAAAGAAAATGAAAAACAACCTAAACACCACTCTCACCGTAAAAGAGCTCGCCGAAAAGGCACACACGAGCGAAACCGGCGTAAAAAGAATTTTCGCAAAATATTCCGGTTGCAGTCCGCATGCGTATTTTTTGAATTTGAAGCTAAAGGAAGCGTATAAACTTTTGGCTCAAAACTATCGAATAAGCGAAATAAGCGAAAAACTGGGATTTGACAACCCGAATTATTTCGCCGTGGTGTTTAAAAGGCTCACCGGCCTGTCGCCCCGAAATTACAAGAAGAAGTATTTAAAGTCACGTCAGCTTGAAAAATCTTCCAAAATTTTGTAAAGTTCGTCATCGTCCGAGAGTTCAATGCCTTCTTTTAAAAGATTTATGTCATAGTCGGTGAGATATCGGGCATTGATTTTTTCGATTTTGTGCTCCGTTTCGGAGCCGCCGGGCGAGATGATTGACAAAATAACGTTTTTTCCGTCATATTTAAGAATATATTTTGTAACAGTGGAGCTTTCGTCTTTTTCGTCGGCTTTTGCCGTGTGACTTTTTGCGATGTTTTGCGAATTTTCGGGCGAATTGTGCGTTTCTTGGGAATGTATTTCGCCTTTTTGACCCGACGGCAAAAACAAACACACGGCGGCAATTGTCGCAAAGCAAATCGCAATTGCTCCGATTGCGATTTTTTCGCCGAAATTCGTGCTTTTTTCGCTTCTTGAATTCATATTTCTTTCCATATTTCAACCTTCTTTTTGTATTGTTGAGTATTATTTAGGTTTTCCACAAATATTTAAACTATTCGTAAATTATTTGTAACACGAATTTATTATTTATGTGGTATTATACTATTACAGAGTAGTATATCCACGGAAATGGAGTGCTGGTTATGGATAATCTGGACAGGGTAAGAGCACGCCAAAAAAGCGAAAAATCAGGCTCACCGTCAGACAAAAACGAAAAAAGAATATCAACATCGTCCCAAAGCGAAAAAAACGCATCGGTGGCAAAAAAACGAAAAAAGCGAAAAAAACGTAAAATAAGAGGCATAGTAATAAAAACTTTGATTTTGCTATTCATTGCCCTTGCTGTTTTTGCGGCGGTTTGGGTTGCGCTTAATATCGACTTCACCTTCGGAGACGATTTAAGTTCCATGAACCTCAATTTGTCATCATCTGTTTATTATATCGACGAGGACGGCGCTCCTCAGCGATATGAGCAGTTTGTCGCGGCGGAAAATCGCATTTGGGTGAGCATAGACCGCATGCCCGAAAACTTGAAAAACGCATTTATAGCAATAGAGGACCAGCGTTTTGAAAAGCATCACGGCGTAGATATAAAGAGAACGGGCGGCGCCGTTTTAAACTATGTGTTAAAAGGCGACTCGTCTTACGGCGGAAGCACAATAACCCAACAGCTTGTAAAAAATATCACAAACGATAAAGAACGTACCAAAACCAGAAAAATAAGAGAAATGCTCCGCGCAATTGTGCTTGAAAGCAAGCTTAGCAAAGAGCAGATTTTGGAAATGTACTTAAATACCATATACCTCGGCCACGGTGCAAACGGTGCCGAAGCGGCGGCAAATGTGTATTTTTCAAAAGACGTGTCTGAGCTTTCTCTTGCCGAATGTGCCTGCATTGCCGGCATTACCCAGTACCCTACGAAATATGACCCGCTAATAAATCCCGACAATAATGCCGAAAAACGCACCCTTGTGCTCAACAAAATGGAAGAGCTCGGCTATATATCAAAAGAAGAGTGCGAAAGCGCAAAAAGCGAAAAACTCAAGTTTAAGTCGGGAAAAACAGAAGCCGACGGAACACAGTCGTATTTTCTCGACAATTTGTTTGAAGTTCTCTTGGACGATTTAATGGAAAAAGGCTATGCCGAGTCTTTTGCCACAAATATGATATATAACGGCGGCCTTAAAATATATTCCACAGTAGACCCGGAAGTTCAAAGCGCAATGGAAGAAGTGTTTGAAGACGACTCTTCTTTCCCGAGCCTCGGCGGAAGCGAAAAGCCGCAGTGCGCAATGGTTGTAAGCGACCCGAAAACAGGTCAGGTAAAAGGCATCGTGGGCGGGCGCGGTAAAAAAGAGGGCAATCGCGTTTTAAATCGTGCCACGCAAACAAACAGGCAACCCGGCTCGTCAATAAAGCCACTTGCCGTTTACGGCCCCGCCGTTGATCTCGGAATAGTAACAGCGGCAACAATGGTTGACGATTCCTACTTGGAAATTAACGATTGGGAGCCTAAAAACGCCGATAAGCGCTTCCGAGGCTATGTTTCGGTGAAAAATGCCGTTGCATATTCGTACAACATTCCCGCAATACGCGTTTTGGAAGAGGTAACGGTAGATAAATCCTATCATTATTTAAAAGATAAACTCCATATGGACTCCGTTGTGTCTAAGGTTACAAAAAACGGAAAAGTGTATTCCGACAAAAACCTTTCGTCACTTGCGCTCGGCGGATTTACGGAGGGCGTAACCGTTATGGAGATGAACAGCGCCTATTGCACTTTTGCAAATGAGGGCGTGTATATAGAGCCTTCGGTTTACACAAAAGTGTACGATGCAGACGGACGTATTCTTTTGGAAAAAGAGCCTCAGTCAAACAGAGCTTTCAGTAAGGAAACCGCGTTTATAATGAATGACCTTTTAAGCGGCGTCGTGGAATTCGGTACGGGTGCGGGAGCTACCATTTCAAACATGGACACCTGCGGTAAAACCGGAACCAGTGACGATACAAAAGACAGATGGTTTATAGGATACACGCCTTATTATGCGGGCTCCGTGTGGTTTGGATACGATGTGCAAAAAACAATTTCCGCTTACGGAAACCCTGCGCTCAACGTTTGGAAAAAGGTTATGACAAAAATTCATAAGCCTTTGAGCGGAAAGCACTTTGAGGCACCGTCGGGTGTTGAAAAACTCTCGGTTTGCACAAATACGGGCAAAAATCCGTCGGCTTCCTGCAGTAGGGCAACTGTTTATGCAAATAAAGAATTTGCCCTTGAGCAGTGCACCGGGAAGCATGAATATATAGGTACAAAGAGTAAAAAATCCTCTTCGACATCGTCAACACATACAAGCACAACCACCGACAAAAAAGAGGAAAAGCCTACCACGGAACACGAGAACGGTATTGATACATCGCCCGAAACAAAGAGTGAAACAACAGCGCCTGCACCGTCTCAACCATCGGATAACACAGTGAGCGAAAACAAGGCAACGGCCACAATAACACTTCCGTGATAATAAAAATTTTAAAGCACAGCGCCACATATAGGAGCTGTGCTTTTCAAATTGCACAAAATAAACAAATGGTTTTAAAAAATATTGTACAAAAAGTTATTGACAAATTATCGGCGTAGGTATATAATACAGGTATTGTATTTTTATGCAACATATATGCATAATTTATTAGGGGGATTATATTATGAAGAAATTATTATCAGCAGTTCTTGTCGCAGGTGTTGTTATGAGCAGTGCAGCAATGCTCACTTCTTGCAACGGTAAAGGCGGCAACACACTCACAATGGCTACAAATGCGGAATTTCCTCCCTTTGAGTATATCGAAGGCGGAGAAGTTGTAGGCGCAGATGTTGACATTGCAAATGCAATTGCCGAAAAGCTCGGTAAAAAGCTCGAAATAACAAACATAGACTTTGACGCGGCTTTAACAGGTGCGGCTACGGGTAAATATGATGTTGCAATTGCCGGAATTACAGCCGACGATGAGAGAAGAAAGAACATGAACTTCTCCGACGATTATTACATGGCTTCCCAGGCAATCGTTGTAATGGCAGATAGCGACATTAAAACAAAAGATGACCTTGAGGGAAAAATCGTTTCTTGCCAGGAGGGCACAACAGGTGAGCAGTACTTAAATGATAACGGCTACACTGTTCAGTCTTTCAAAGCAGGTCCCGAAGCTATGACAGCTCTTACAACAGGTAAAGTTGATGCACTCGTTATAGACAACGAAGTTGCAAAGGCACTTTCCGCTAAGCAGAACGGAAAGACTGTAGTTCTTGAAGAGCCTCTTACAAAAGAAGCATATGCAATAGCTCTCAAGCTCGGAAACGATGAACTCACAGAGCAGATAAACGGCGCTCTTGCCGAGATTAAAGAAGAGGGTAAGTTGGCAGAGATATTTGAAAAATACGACTTGCCGTATGATGCGCAATAGTTAAACAAAGATTATACGGAGCGGCGTAAATCGCCGCTCTTTTTTCGCTGAAAGGAGAATATAAATGGGTTTGTTAAATTCAATTCATGCCGGATTTTTAAATTGGTTCGAAACGCTTTATAACACATTTATTGTGGATGAGCGTTATAAGCTCATTATAGGCGGCTTGGGAAATACACTTCTTATAACTTTCGGAGCACTTGTAATCGGCGTAATTATAGGTTCGATTGTTGCTATAATCAAGGTTTTTGCAAGGTCAAACAAGGTGCTTCGTCCGCTTGAAATACTTTGCAACATATATCTTACAATAATAAGAGGAACACCGGTTGTTGTTCAGCTCCTTATTTCGTTTTTTATAATATTCGTTTCCGTAAAGGACGGCACATGGACGGCGATTATAACATTCGGTATAAACTCCGGTGCCTACGTTGCCGAGGTAATTCGCTCGGGAATACTCTCTATTGACGAGGGGCAAACGGAAGCCGGAAGGTCTTTGGGATTTTCAAACTTGCAAACAATGATTTTGATTGTTTTCCCCCAGGCGCTTAAAAACATTCTCCCGGCAATAGGAAACGAAATGATTGCGCTTTTAAAAGAAACTTCGGTTGTGGGTTATGTTGCCGTTGAAGACCTTACAAAGAGAACCAACCAAATCAAAAACACCACTTATGACCAGGTGAACCCGATTTTGTTGGCGGCTCTTGTTTACCTTATAATAGTAATATTTATGACGAAACTGCTTTCATCACTTGAGAGGAGGCTTAGCAAAAATGAGCGATAATGTGCTTATAGACGTAAAAAACTTAAAAAAGTATTATAACGACGGCGCCGTAAAGGCAATAGACGATGTGGACCTTAAAGTAAAAAAAGGCGAAGTTGTGGTTATAATAGGCCCCTCGGGAAGCGGAAAGTCAACGCTTCTGCGTTCTTTAAATCTTCTCGATATGCCTACCGACGGCCATATTTACTTTGGCGGAAGCGACCTTTTGGAAAAGAATGTAAATATTAATCTTCATCGTCAAAAAATGGGAATGGTGTTCCAGCATTTTAACCTTTTCGGCCATATGACGGTGCTACGCAACATGACGGTAGGCCCTATGAAACTTTTGAAAAAGTCAAAGGAAGAAGCTGAAGAAAAGGCAATGCAACTTCTGATGCGCGTAGGCCTTGCCGACCGTGCAAACGCTTATCCGAGCCAGCTCTCCGGAGGACAAAAGCAG
>CAZSIY010000028.1:5792-11350 GCA_964606825.1 uncultured Oscillospiraceae bacterium
GTATGAACCCCGAGGTAATGCTTTTTGACGAACCCACCAGCGCTCTCGATCCCGAAATGGTAGGCGAAGTGCTCGACGTTATGAAAGAGCTCGCTCATGAGGGAATGACCATGATTGTAGTAACTCACGAAATGGGATTTGCCCGTGAAGTGGGAAGCCGTGTTATATTTATGGACGGCGGAAAAATCATGGAGCAGGGTACCCCGGAAGAAATTTTTGAAAATCCTAAGTGCGACCGCTTGAAAACATTTCTTGCAAAAGTTCTTTAATATTGTAGATGATATCACGCCCGAAAGGCTATGCTTTTTGGGCGTGATGCATTTATAAACGCAAAAAATTAACAATTGTTAACATAAATTGACTTTTTTGATGCATTATGATATGATACACTATTATAAAACGACGTATAAGGAGTGAAGGACATGAGTTTTGGAAGTTATATTTTTATGAGATATCCGGGCGGAAAGGCGAAAGCGCTCACGTTCAGTTACGACGACGGCACAATTTACGACAAGAAACTTGCCGAAATTTTTGACAAATACAATATGAAGGCAACTTTTAATTTTACAAACGATCCGGCGTTTTCAAAAGAAGAAATACACGAGTATTTTCTGTCAAAAGGGCACGAAATTGCCGTTCATTGCGCTAACCACAGAGCCAGTGGAAACACAAGGGCAATTGAGGGAATAACCCAGGTTTTGAACAACCGCCTTTTCCTTGAAGAACAGTGCGACGGCATTGTGCGCGGAATGGCGTATCCCGACAGCGGAATAACCGCGCTGAACAACTTTGTGACATACGAAGACATTAAGCGCTATCTTATCGATTTGGACATTGCGTATGCAAGAACCCTCGGCAGTGACAACAACTCTTTTGCCATTCCTGAAGATTTTCATGCATGGATGCCCACAGCGCACCACAACAATTCCAACATAAAAGAGTATATAGATGAATTTATTTCGCTCGATATATCAACTAAGGTTTACCACGCGTCAAGGCGTTCAAGGCTTTTCTACATTTGGGGTCACAGTTACGAGTTTTACCGTGATAACAACTGGGAGCTCATAGAAAGTATCTGCGAGAAATTTTCAAAGCAAGATGATATTTGGTTTGCCACGAATATTGAAATATACGATTACATTCAGGCATATAAGAGCTTGCGTTACAGCGCGGACGGCCGCAAGGTGCAAAATCCCACTTTGGAAAAAATTTGGCTTGACGTTGCGGGCACGGTTTACTCCGTGGCACCCGGCGAAACAATAACGCTTGATATTTAACTCTTTGGAGGAAGTTATGACAACATTTCTTTTTGTTCGACACGGGCAAAGCATAGGAAATCTAAAAAAGTCATTTATGGGGCATATGGATTTGGATTTGTCCGAAAAAGGATATCTTCAAGCCGAAAAAACAGCTGAGTACATATATGGAAACTACCGCCCCGATGTGATATATTCAAGTGACCTTTTGCGCGCTTACAACACCGCAAAAGTCGCGGCGCGCCTTTTTTGCAAAGAGGTGATAAAAAGCGAAAAACTTCGAGAAATATGCGGCGGCGACTGGGAAGGGAAAACTTTTAACGAGCTTCAAGGAAAATATCCCGAAGAATACGGCACTTGGCTTAAAGATATAGGCAACTCAAAGTGCACAAACGGCGAGTCACCGAAAATGCTTATTGAAAGGGTTCTTCCCGAGGTGATTGAAATTGCCGAAAAAAACGACGGTAAAACTGTTCTTTTGGCAACTCATGCAATGGTTATTCGCTGCCTGCAAACTGTGTGGGAACAAAAGAGCCTCAGTGAAATGAAAGACATTCCATGGGTTGGTAATGCCTCGGTGAGTGTTGTTTGCTATAACGACGGAAAATGGGAAGAAAAAATCATCGGCAACGACTCCTTTTTGGGAGATTTTGCTTCATCTTTTCCAAGAAATGTTTAAAATTTAATTTAATGGAGTGATACAAAATGGCTAAAGGAAAAATATCGGTTCACACAGACAACTTGTTACCCATCATAAAAAAATGGCTTTACTCAGACAGTGACATTTTTTTGAGGGAACTTATATCCAATGCGCAAGATGCCATTATGAAACTTAAAAAGTTAAAAGCGCTCGGCGAAACGGATATTGATGACAAATACGAGATAAAAGTTGAACTCGACAAGGAAAACGGCACGATTACCGTTATAGACAACGGTATCGGCATGAGCGAGGAAGAAGTGGAAAAATATATAAATCAGGTAGCTTTTTCCGGCGCGGAGGAATTTATTAAGAAATATGAGAACGAAAAGGACGAAAAAAGTCAAATTATAGGTCACTTCGGCCTCGGATTTTACAGTGCTTTTATGGCGGCATCTCAGGTTGAAATCGACACACTCTCTTTTCGTGAGGGCGAAAAACGTGCATTGGGTAAGCGACGGCGGTACTGAGTATGAAATTTCGCAAAGCGATAAAAAAGAAAGAGGAACTGCAATTACTCTTCATATATCGGACGACTCCAAAGAATTTTTGGACGCATTTAAAATTCGCGATATATTAAACAAGTATTGTGCCTTTCTCCCCGTTGAAATTTATCTTATCGACAAGGCGGATAAAGGCGACAAAGAGCTCGCGCCCATAAACGACACGTCGCCGCTTTGGCTTAAAAACCCGAGCGACTGCACAGTAGAAGAGTATAAAGAATTTTACCACAAAGTATTTTTCGACATGAACGACCCGCTCTTCTGGATACATTTAAATGTTGATTTTCCGTTTAACTTAAAGGGAATTTTGTATTTCCCCAAGCTCAACCACGAGTTCCAAACAATAGAGGGCCAAATTAAACTTTACAACAACCAGGTGTTCATCGCCGACAACATAAAAGAGGTAATTCCCGAGTATCTTATGCTTTTAAAAGGCGTTATAGATTGCCCTGATCTTCCGCTTAATGTTTCGAGAAGTTTTCTTCAAAACGACGGCTATGTTTCCAAGGTTTCAAACCACATTACCAAAAAGGTTGCCGACAAGCTCAATTCGCTTTACAAAACCGAAAAAGAAGAGTTTGAAAAATATTGGGACGACATAAACCCCTTTATTAAGTACGGTTGCATGAGAGATGATAAATTTTACGACAGAGTAAAAGACATAATTCTCTTCAAAAAACTTGACGAAAGCTATGTTTCTTTAAAAGAGCTCATAGACGAAAAAACCGAGGAAGTGTTTTACGTTACCGACGAAAACGCCCAGAGTCGCTACATTGAGCTTTTAAAAACCGAGGGTATAGAACCCGTGCTTTTAAATAATATGATAGACAATCACTTTTCCAGCTTTTTGGAATACAAAATTTCCGATATCAAGTTTAAGCGAGTAGATTCATTTATTTCCGACAGCTTAAAAGACGAAAATTCCGAGGAGAGCGAAGAAGTTAAGAAGAAAATGCAAGACGTTTTCGTGCCCTATGGCGGCGGTGCCGAGATTAAGGTTGAAAAACTTAAATCCGACAAAATATCCGCAATGTACGTTTTGAGCGAAGAGGCAAGACGTATGGAAGAAATGCAAAAACTCTACGGCGGCATGAATATTCCCAATATGCCAAAACCCGAAGAAACCCTCGTTATAAATTCGGGAAACCCGCTTGTTAAAAAGGTTTCCGAGATAGATGACAGCGAGCTTAAAGAGCTTATCTGTAAGAGTATTGTGGATATGGCAAAACTTTCGCATAATACGCTAAACGGTGACGATAAAAACGAATTTTTGGAGAGAATGGAACAAATTCTTCAAAGATTGTAAATTGTAGTTAAAAACGGCAAAAACACGGATTTTTGCCGTTTTTCTTTTATTACAGATAATATCCCGTATAGCTTGCGGCATCTACCGACAAAACGGCGCCAAGCGGCGGGGTTTCGCTCTTTAACCCCGTAAGGTAGAGCGTGTTGTACACGCCCGAGCGCATAACTTGCGGCCCGGCGTTTAAAATGGTTTCACCTAAGTCGGTACCACCTATTTTTATGTCGTATTTTCCGGGAGATATTTCAATGTATCGGCTTACTTCCAAATACTTCAAATCGCCCAAAATCGCGTATTGATTTGCAAAAACATCCACTGTGCTCGCGTTTGGCGAAAGATTACAAATTCTTATGTGGCCGTAGCTTAAATTGTCGCGGCGTGTGGGTTCAGCTATTGCGTAGGCAATGGTTTTGCCGTTGTCGGAAGCGGCGGCAATTGTGTACACTTCGCCGTCGGATAAGTCAAGCGTGAGGCTTGCAATCACGTTTTCTTTTTGACCCGTTTGGGTTATCTTAAAATCCTGTCTGCCCTTTGCCCCTTTGAGATAGGGCGAAAAATCGTTAAATGCCACGTTTGACGCCATAAGCGAATTGCCCATGTATAAATCGGCGCTTTTTATGTAGGGGTCGGCGCAGAAAAAGCGCACATATGGGTATAAAAAATTTGCTATTCTTATATTTTTCATGCTCATTCCTCCTCATTTACGATATGCTCAGCCTTTTCGCTTTGTGAATTTTCTTTGCAAAATTCTGCCGAAAGAATGTTGAACCGTATTTCAAGCTCGTCAATGCGTTTTTCAAGCTCATATATCGTATCTTTTTTGCTGTCAAATGCGCGGGCGTTTTCTTTGGAAAAAGCATATACGTCGCTTCCTTTGGGCAAAAATTCCCTTTGGGGCGGCTTGCATGCTTCGGCAAATGCCGCCTCGGCGTGCCCTAAAAGTTTATTTGCTCGACTTGCGGCGCATTTTTCTATCTTTTCGGCACTTTGGTCAAAAGGACTTCTCACACGCGCAAGCTCACGGCAAAGTCCCACGGAGCGCACTTTTTCAAATTCCATGTCTTTATTGCCGATGCGTTCGAATGCATATCCCTTTTCGCACCACTGAACAACAATATCGCCTTTTTCGGCAAATATCGCTGGCTCGCTTAAAGCGTCAACGCCAAACCCCACCACATACTTTTCTCCGCCTGTTGCGGATGTGATATTTATCACCTTGTATTCGCCCTCGCGAGCAAGATATACCGCGTAAGGCCAGGCACAGCCGATGCCTGAAACATCGCCCTTAACAAGAATTTCAGCCTCGCTCAGGTTCTTTGAAGAGTTTAAAAACGCTCGGTGCTTTAAATTTGAATTTTCGTCGGCAAAGAAAATATGTATGTTTTGCTCGCTGTCCGCGCAAATGTCGTACACGCGCCTTTTCCCGAGGTAGTCCACAACAAACGGGTCTTTGGGTTCGTTGTCTAAAATATGCTCTATGAGAAGGTTTTTTTCGCCCGACTCTATGCAATAAAACGCGTAAATTCGTCCGTTTATCAAAATCGTGCGTATGTTTTCCATGCTTTTGCCGCTTTTGCTCTCTAAAATTTTGCTCGTTTCGGCATTTTCACCGAAAATTTTTATGTACAAAAGCTCGCCCGCAAGGCTTGCCACCACAATGTGGGCGCCGTTTTCTTCGGCAATTGCGTCAAAATTTTTGCTCATGTTTTTGTAAAGCACTTTTTCGCCAAATACAAGTTCGTTTGCCGAATTTACAAAAATCGTGCTTTTCTTTCCGCCGTGAGTGGATATTATACAAG
>CAZSIY010000029.1:0-11332 GCA_964606825.1 uncultured Oscillospiraceae bacterium
TATCAATACCTGTTAAAGTATGCAAAACTATTCTATGGTTAATATTTCCGAAAATCCCGTTACTTCAAAAATTTCCATAATGGTGGAATTTACGTTTTTTATCTTCATTTCTCCTTGACGGTTCATAACTTTTTGTGCCGACAAAAGCACTCTGAGCCCCGCGGAAGAAAGATAAGAAAGATTTAAAAAGTCAAACACTAAATTTTCAACGCCGCTTATCTCTTTTTTCAGCTCTGCCTCCAATTGCGGAGCGGATATTGTATCCAAGCGCCCTTCAAGTTCAATGGTGAGCGCGGCGCCGTCTTTTATTTTTTTTATATCCATAACTACCTCTCATAATTATATTTAATATTTGCCGCGCGCTTAAGTGCGCGCGGCAGGTAAATAATTTTTGTGAAAAAATCGAGGATAATATCCTCGGTTTTTTCACATTTGCCTCTAAGATTAAACTCTTTCGATTATATCATCGGTAATCTCTACCGTTTCGGTAAAGGAAACATCGGCAAGAGAGCCTCCGGTAACCTTTTCCAAATCTTCAAGGTTTAATTCGTTTTCCTGCAATTTTTCGTTATCGTTTAATTTTTTCTTTTCGTCAGACATTTATTCAACCTCCTTAAAATTCTTCAAAAATCTTTGGGTTATTGCCGCTGTTTCCGCTCTTGTAGCGCTGTTTTCCGCGTTGAATGCATTGGCATCGTCTCCGCGCATAATGCCCGCTTTCTTGCAAAACTTAACCGCGTCTGTTGCCCAATCGGCAATCTTATCGGCATCGATATAATCAAGAGTTACATCTGCCAAATCATTTGCTTTATAACCTTTTAAGAGAGCGTATCTGTACATAATTGCGGCAATTTGATTTCTTGTAATGTTATCGTTCGGCGCAAATTCGGTTTCGGTAATACCTTTTACAATTCCGTTTTTAACCGCCCAAAGAAGAGCTTTGTAATAGTAAGAATTTGTATCGGCATCTGCAAATGCTGTTTCGCCTTCTTCCTCGGGCATGCCTGCCGCTCTCCAAAGAACGGTAACAAGCATTGCTCTTGTAAGAAAATCGTTGGGTGCGAACTCATCTTCGGAAACTCCGGAAAACAATTCATTCTCATAAGCATATCTTACAGCATCGTAGAACCAGTCGTTTGCAAATACATCTTTAAAGGGATTTACATGCGTTGGGTCGATTGGAGTTTTCGTACTGCTTTCGCTTGGCGAGGAGTTACCGCCGGAAGGTGATCCACCGTTATTTCCGGAAGATGTGTCGTCTTCAATCCATTTTGCGTAAACCGCAATACTTGAGGAAACATTTGTTTGCGAGGTAAAGGGCTTTGTAAGAGCTTTATCCGAATACCAACCGCCAAATGTGTAGCCGTCTCTTGTAGGTTCGGGAAGGCTTGCAACTGTTCCGCCGTTTCCTACACTTACGGATTTATTTGCCGTGCCGTTATTCGCGCAGAACGTAACGGTATATTTTGCCGTTAGGGGTTCGCTTTCAACAACAACATTTGCCGTAACGGTTTTAATCTTATCGCTCGGTATAACGTTCTCCCAATCTACAACTTTTGCACTTCCCGAAGTAAAGTCAATTGTTTCGGATACGGGAACCACTATACCTGTGAGTGTAACCTCGCCCGGCTGCTGTGTTATAATATCATTTGAATAATCAACATATGCCACGTTGCCGTCGGAGCTTTGTTGCCAATAAACTTTGATTTTGCCGTCTTCAACGCCCTCAAATTTCGGCTGAATGTTGAGTATTTCGCCTTCTTTTGCAGTGTATGTACCGTCGTTTTCAAACTTGACTTCGGTAAGGCTTGCAAGCAAATTAATCGCATCTTCATCATAGTATTTTTCAACTTTAATTGATGTGTCAATAAGATTTTCATCGCCAAACACTGCCACAACACTTACATTTGCTTCACCTATACCGTCTGTGATTATATAGTCGCTGTCTTCAAGGCTTAACGGAATGTTTACGCTCTTACTTGCACCAGCGCCTAATCCCTCAAGTTCAAGCGAACCGACAACTTTTTCACCAACGGTGGCATTAAATACGATATTATCGGACATATCGTTACCGTCGTTTTTAACATCGGCTGTGAGCACGTATGTTTCTTCACCGTTTTCGTCGGCAACGACTTCAATTATTTCATTTGTTACATATACATCGCTACCAAACTCTACTTTACATGTTTTTGCTACATCTTCCGTAATATAGGCTTTTATCGTAATATCCTTTGTATCTGTGGGAATAGCCGCGTCAAAGTGAATTTTTGCCGAGGAGCCTCCGGGAATTATATTTACATAGTCCGCGGTATAAACGGTACCGTTTACATCGAGAGTTACGATTACGGGCTCTTCGTTTTGCAAAAGGCCTTCATTTGTAACGGTAACATCTACATCTTCGAAACTTCCCGGGAGCGGATAGTCGTGCTGAAGCTCAACATCAGTAACCTTAACCTCTTTGTAAGGAGTATGTTTTAAGGCTATGAGCGAGGTAGCGGAGCTATCGGAATAATTTCCCTTACCGCTTGCGATATAGATATTTCCATCTAAAACGCAAGTGCCTATTCCTGAATAATAAACTTTTTCTCCGCCGTTTGTAAGCGCTATAGGTGTACTCCAAGTGCTCTCCTTCATCTCAGGCTCGGGGTCTTCCGTGCCGTTTTCGTCTTCATCGGTAGCTGTGTAAACAGATGCCATGATTTGCCTTGCATCACCGTCCGATGCTGTCCAGAACAAGCTCATCTTGCCGTCGCTGTCTACATTAACATCATAATCTGTAATACTGTCGCACTCTGCCGCATTTAAAGGATATACATAGAAAAGTTCAGCGCCGGTATCATCACTCGGGTTAATTTCACCATCTGAATTCATTGTATAGCAAAGTTCGTAGTAAGGTTTACCTTCCAAACTTGTTTTTCTGAACATTTCGCCTTGGATAATCTCACTCACGTTGAAATATCTTATTTCTCCGTTTTCGCTGGCGCAGTCTTGTGCACCGATAAACAAATACGTAGAATTACCAGAGCGGGCAAATTTCGGTGCGGCGTAGTAGCCGGTTTCTCTTGTCATTTTGAAAATTCTTACAAAAGCATTTCTACTGAAATCATACATCTGCAAAAATACGTCGCGGTCGTCGGTAGTATTCATATCGCCATCCCAGTCTACTGTCCACGCATAAAGAGAGAGTCCGTTATAACCTATAACGTCGCTGTCTATAACGTTTAACGCAGTTGTTTTGCCTCCTACAGTCGGATAGAGGAAACGCTGACCGTACCAATTTGTTTTATATTCCTCTCCGAGATTTTCCCCATCCGTGTAATCAGTTTCGTCGTTCCATCTTCCGCCTTCGTAAAAACGATATACAAGTGCGGTTACGGAAGCTTTTGTTAGATTTTCAAGTTGATCGTCAATTCTTTCTCTGTCGTACTCGATTTTGGTGTAGTACATTATTATTCTGTCGGTTTTGTTATCATAAGCCGCTTTAGGCATAAGGTCTGCGCATTTATCTTCATCAGTTGTCTTTGTAATCTTTACTACATCGCCGAAAGATTTGCTGCCCTTATCAAAGAACACTGTTTTAATATCAAGCGACGAGAGAACCGTTATCAAATCGGCATCTTCATCGTGAACTTTATCCGCAGATGACCAGGAAACAATGATTTTGCCGTTTCCGAGTTCTTGAACATTGGGATAGTCGTCAAAAGTGCCGTCGTCATCAATAATTACAGGTTCGCTCCATGATCTTCCGTCACCTATTGAATAGTAAACCGCCCTCTTATTAACGTCGGTGCGTCCTACGGCATCATCGGTAAATACCATAAGCATTTCGTTATCATTGATTTTGGTTATGCTCATATAAGGATTATCCGTTGTTCCACTTCTCAAAGTGCTCTCAACCGAGCCTTTTGAAGCGTCTGCCGACATAAGGCTTATGCTGTTATTTGCGCCGAGCCACTCACTTCGATTTTTAAGGTAAGACCTGTCAATTTTCTTTGTGGTGGAGAATTCTCCGCCCTCTAACAAACTACCCTGTGCAAATTGCGACATAAGCGATGAGGTATTTGCATAGTCAAAATCGATATGAACGTTTGTACCATCGGTGTTAAACATCTTTTCGGTTGTACCGAACATGGATTTTTCATATACCGTAAATCCGGCAACATCTATATTCCATTTCAAGTTAATTGTAACATCGCCATATGCATTTGTACCTATTTCCGTAAATTGGAAATCCATGTCAAAGTCAAAGTCTGCCCCTATCTTTACAAAGGCAATGGCAACGCCCACGCCGACTGCTATTGAAACTTTGGGATTTAAGAAAATATATCCCTCGCGTCTTGTGCTGTTGTTAAACTTTTTAAACAGTCCGAAGCTCTCGGTAGCGTATTCAACGGCATCTTCGGTTTCGAAGCTGTCTTGATAGTCAACATACATGTGGTACACGCCGGTAACATCGCCTGAAAGTGATGCATCGATTGCAACGCTGAGGCCTATGGGAAGAGCTATTTTGTTTGACGTAGACACGCCAAATCCCACTTTTACAAAGAATATCAAATCTTCAAAGTGATATTTTTGCTCTGCCGCATTTCTCTGGGAAAGAGTAATGCTAAATCCTACGCTCGGGGATACTGACCAGGAGAACTTACTCTGCGTGCTGAACTTGCTTTGAGATGAAGGTGCTGTGCCTGCCTGCTTTTTGCTGTTGACGTCGTTTAGCATCTTCTTCATTTTCGTATCGCCGTTATTGTCTTTGGAAGTTTTCATGCTGCCGCCGAAACTGTCGGACCAACCGTAGGTGTAGTTCAAACGGTTCCATGTGTATGCATCTTCATACTCGGTATTCTTTGCTGCATCGGGTGTGTATCGGCCGCCTTGGTACTCAAAATCTTTTATTGTGCCGAGCGATATATCACCCAATGGATTTCCGATAATATCGGTTACAAATCCAGTGGTTACTACATCTTCAAGCGAAGAACTTCCTATGAGTGGGAATACAAACTCATCCAATGTGAGCTCTTCAAAGAAGGTGTATCCTATATCTATCGGAGCATACCATTTTCCGTTTTGGTCGGCAAATGAAACGTAAATCCTATAACCGTTTTTCAAATCCTTTTTGGGATTAAATCTTAAAGATGCCGTAAACTTGCCGCCACTGTCACTTGTCGTGGTTGTGTATTTTGACACATTCTCTTCGGCACTGCAGTCGAAAAGCTGAAGTCCGGAGTCACTGTAAACGTAGAAACGCGCATTCTTGGGTTTTAATAAGCTCGAAGAAGATACAGTTGCATTTATAGTAAGCATGTCGTTGGTAATTGTAATATAATCGTCGGCAACAAAGCTATTACTGTCGTAATTTGCACTTGCTCCCTCCGCTTTGAACACTTCAAGCGCGGGTAGAATAATGCTTGTGGAGTCTTCTATTGAAGTTTGTGCGAAATATTCGCTTCCATCGGCATAGATAGTTGCACTTACTACGCCCCACGAGGGAAGACCCGCAATATTTATCGCGTAGTTGCCGAAGCCGTCTGTTTGGCCGTAAAATCCCGCGATATTTACCTGAGCGTTTGAAATGGGAGAATATTTTCTCCTATTTACTCCCTTTGCAAGGTTATAGAGGGTGTTTTGCTCTCTTAAAACACTGCCTCGCTTGGTAATACTGCTTTCATTTGACTTAGGCAAAAATTCGTAATAATATCTTGTATCATCGTTATCAAGAGTAACACTTATCTTGCTTCCGTGAATATAAGTGGGATTTTTGCTTCTATCTCTGTTTGTTCGGGAAGTGACTTCGGAATTGTTTTCTATAATTCCGTTGTTATTTGCATCACCTGTCATATTTGCCCATGTTACATAATATCCGTCGGGAGCATAAGCTGAGAACGTATACTGTTTGCCTATATATGGCTTTGCGAGCCACATTGTGCCGTCGTCATTTGTAGCTTGAGATTTTTGAGCATCCAAACCGTCGGTAGTATCTATAACCGCGTTTTTCAGCGTGGTAACGAGCTTTTGGTTCGGATTATCCGGATCGGGAAGATTTAAAATATAATTCTTCGTCATCGGAGAATAACCCACATAGAAAGTCTGTTCGCCCGTGGCAGGTTTTATAACAGTAAGAGATTTATCCGCAACAATGTCTGCCTTTGTGTAATCGGTTTCCTCTATTGTATCTCCCGAGGCGTTGGTAGCGCTGAATTTTGTTTTACCCTTTTCGTAGTAAACTATGTTTGTACTACTGTCGCCCTGTTTCCAAACGGAAATGCCCGAGGGTTTGCGATTGGAAACGGGAGAAGACTCAACGCGTATAACCGACATAAGCGGAACTCTCATTTGATAATGCTCTAAACCTTGATAAACCTTTGGTGCAATGAGATTTTTGTCAGCATTGCTTGCTTCAACCACATTTTTTATATGTGAGCAAAGGTAGGAAGCGTTGTACTTACCCTTTGTTGCGGATTTGGAATCATCACGGTCAACATTTTCAAAATTTACATTTACGTATTTTTGACCGAATACCGGAAATATTTTAATGGTTTGATCGGAGTGCGAATTGCTTATAACGCCTTCGCCTTTCAAAGTAGTCATAAACGACTGATTTAAATTTACGATTACTTCGTTATTTTCATTTGCACCTACGTAATACACATTTTTATCGGTGTAGGCTCCATCTACGCACATTGAATTGGAATTCATACTACTGCTTGCAAAATATACACCCTTTAAATATATGCCGCGCGCATTGTTCTTGGCTTTGTCGGCGGCAGATATTACTACGGACGAACCCGAAGGATAAAAAGCATTTACAGTATCTTTGCCGCTTTTTACCACAACACTTCCGGGATTGTATATTCTTGAAGTGTCGCCATCGTAATAAGTATCATAAATATTCGGCTTGCCGCTTGTAAAATCGTACACTTTGCGGTTAAAGTTTTCGCACGAATTTTCCAAAGACAAGGTATATTTTGCCCATTTGTACTTGAGGTCTTTTAGCTGAGCATATATATTGTGCTTACCGCTTGCAAGAGCTTTTGCACCAAATCTTATGTATTCGTAATCACCCGACTTTTCCAATGCAAAGCTTTCGTCAAACCAATCTTTGATGCCATTCCAGTCGTAGCCGTCACGAATGCCGTTCCACTCCTGGTTATCATCGGTTGCAACATTTGCGGTAAATTTGTTCTTTTTACCTTTATTATTGGCATTTGACGATTTTGCCGAGAAAGATATGCTCTTAACTCCGATAAGATTTTGCTTTTTAGCGGTGTAAATCAGCGCATCGTCTTTATCATAGTTTTTGATAAACATTAAATTTGATGAGCTTACTTCGGCTTTGTTGTCATCATCGGAACCTTTTTTGATTATTTTCCAATCGTTCTTATTTGTTGAAAAAGAAACCGACTTTGTTTCACTGCCAATAGTTATTCCGCTTGCCATTAGGGAAACCGAACCCTTGCTGTCGGTTTTTAATCTTTCCTCGTCATCACTTCCGCCGATATAAACGTCGGCATATCCGTTTCCTATGCAAGTGCCGTCTTTACCCTCTATCATAACGCCGAATTCCGCGTTTTCCGAAAAATCGTAAGCTACTATTTTCACTTTCTTTTCGGTTTCACCGGGAATAAATACGACAGGCTGTGCATCGTAATTCTTATAGTCTATTGTATTCGCCGTTTGCTTAATCGTTGAAAAATATACGGTGGAAAAATATTGCAAGCCACTGCTTCTTCTAACGGTTACATATGCGCTGGTGTTTTCTTCGGTAAGCTCAAATTCGCTTTCCGCCAAATCAAACCACGCATCTTCGAGAGGTTCGTCGTCCAATATGGTAACGTATGTGGAAGCATTTGCCGCAATGGTTGTATTGTCGGAATTTGTACCGAGCAAAGCAATCATAAATATTTTATCAGACTCGGCCGCGTCGTTATCTACAACTTTTACGGTTACTGTTTTTTCGGTTTCGTATTTTCCGAAATGAACAGTACCCTCTGCGCCCTCAGCCGAAACGAAATAAGAATAAAAATCGCCGAGAGTTTCGTCAAGCTGACTTGCCTTTTCTTCTTCGGAAGCACTTTCCGGAAGATTTAAGTATTCGGCTTGAGCATCCAAAAGCGCATAACCGGTGCTCTTTTTCTTTTTATTTTCGTTTACCGGCGTTTCTTTCATCGGCTCTTGAGATATTTCTTCGTCGGAAAAAACTTGAGCCACATTTTCACCGAGATTTTCTTCAATTGAAGTTTCCACTTCTTCGATTTGAGGTTGAACTTCTTTATCAGGTTCATCGATGCCCTTTTCTTCACGTTCCTCGATTACCGCCTCTTTAGAATTTTCCTCTTCGGAAAATTCTTCGGAAGTATCATCGATAACAGGTTCCGAAGAAATTATATCGTCTCCGTCGCCCTCGTATTTAAAATCGGCAACGTTCGGTTTTTCTCCGTAAACCTTTTCAAGCATATTCCCGTTTTCATCTAAAACGAAATAGTCACTGCCGTAATTAGAAAGGAAATCGGCAATTTTAAAAGTGACATCGGCCTCTTGTGAGCCATCACCGTGTCTTACAATTTTAATTTTAAGCTCGCCGGCATTCTCTTTTACTTCATATTCGGATGCCTCAAAATCAAAGTAAGACATGCCATCGCCCGAAATCTCCTGAGCTAAACTCACGGGAACAAACGATGCAAACATACTCAAACATAAAATCGCGCTTAAAATTCTCTTTGCATATCTGTGCATATGCTACCCTCCATTCTCAATAACCTTTTTTGAAATGACTTGCGTTAAAACGAACTTCTCATCACTCCTTTTCGTATTACAGGCTTGCACCGAAATTCTCAAAAATAATCTTTTGTAAATTTACCATAATTATACCATATTTTCACAACTTGTCAATATTTATTTGATATTTTTTTTGCCGAATATAACATTTTGCGTAATTGCTACAAACACACTTTGTGTACACTTGCTTATTAAGAAGCTATTTAGATAATGTTCACACAAAAATAAGCTCCGCAACCAACACTGTAATTTTCATTGGTTACGAAGCTTTGAGTTTGCTCTATTTATTAAGATTTGCAAGAGCGAATTTTTCACATTCGGAAAGAGGAAGAACGCGCGAATAGTAAAATCCCTGCATCATATCGCAATTGATTTTTTTAAGCATTTCCACCTGTTCTTTGGTTTCTATGCCCTCGCAAATGACGGTTGCGCCCGCGTTGTGCACAAGCGAAATAATATCGCCGAGCATGGTGTATCGGCGCTCTGTTACGCACGACGACAAAAAGTCGTGCTCGATTTTTACAATGTCTATCTCATTGTCATATATATCGGCAAGCGAAGAAAATCCCGCGCCCATGTCATCTATCGCAACTTTAAATCCGAGCTTTGAAAGTTTTTTAATATTTTCGGAAACGATCTTTGAGTCCGTGCTCAAAGTATCCTCGGTAATTTCCACTACAAGGCGGCTTTTATCGACATTATATTTTTGAGCGATGTCGGAAAGTCTGTTTGCAAAATCCGCTTTGGAAAAAGAGAGCCTTGTAAAATTGCATGTTAAAAACAATTTGTCAAAAGGCGGTCTGTTCCAAGCGGCAAGCTGTTTGCAAGCATTTTGGAAAGTGCAATAATCGTGCTCGGTAACTTTTCCGATTTTGGTTAAAACAGTCATATATTCATGAGGTCTGAGCAAACCGTAATCGCTGTTTTGCCAACGAGAAAGCACCTCGGCGCCGCAAAACTTCTCGTTTTTGCTGTCTGCTATAAACTGCATGTAAATTTTAAATTCGCCTTTTTTCAGAGCATCGTCCACCTGCGTAGCCAGAGCTTCGGACTTTTTGTTTTCGTCGGCAAGAGCTTTTGTGCCCACGTGATACATAGCGCCATTTACCTTGGCATAGATGTAGCCTTGCTTTGCATTGTAAAAGGCGGTTTCGGAATTTACGCCCGCATTGTCACAGAGGCGGAAATAGCCGATTTTAAACAAATCATCGCAATTTTTTACAAATTCAGCCACGTATTTATTCACCGCGGTAACGATTTCTTCCACCCTGTCTTGCGCGGATTTTTCGTTTTTCGCACGGAAGAGAAAAGCAAAAACGCCTTTGTCGACATACGAAATATATTCCGAGTCGCACGCCAAAGTATTTAACTTCACTGCGGCATATTTTTCTACATTTTTCACCGTTTCGCCGCTTTTTTTATCCTCGAAAGAGGCCGTATCAAAAGCGACATAAGCCAGGGTGTACAAATTTTTCGCCTGTTCGCTTATTAAATTATCATAGACATAAACAAAATAGTCGTCATTTCCCA
This sequence comes from uncultured Oscillospiraceae bacterium, assembly GCA_964606825.1. Taxonomy (GTDB): domain Bacteria; phylum Bacillota; class Clostridia; order UMGS1810; family UMGS1810; genus CAKSIN01. The sequence continues at coordinate 10,303 of CAZSIY010000029.1, forward strand.
CTCCGGTATTTTTGTCAATCATTGCATTTATTTCGTTTTCTTTTCTCTTTTCCTTAACAAAATAAATGCACGCGGCAAGCGCGGCCAAAAGCACCACAGCGCCCGCTGATATCATCAAAACCGCCAATTTTCTCTTTGACGAATAAAAATCGCGCTCGGCGTTTTTCAGCAAAAAGCCTGTTTTTTCGTGGACGGAAATTTTATCAATCGCCGCTTTTATTTCACCTTTTTTATCAGGTGACAAAACATCGGTAAAAACAATGCAATATCTTATTCTCTCACCGTCTCGCCTAGTTGTGAGAACAGTGATTTTATCGGTATCGGCAAAGTGTTTATCGCTTGATAAAATCGCCGTAACAAGCTCTGCTTGATTATTTCTGTAAAGGCTTTTTTGGCGATTTTTACTTCCCGAAGAAATATATGTAAAGTCTATTCCCGTTTCTTTTGAAACCTCACTTAACACATCGGGAATTACGCCTTTGTAAACCCCATCTTTTTCATCATAATACTCAATGGGGTAAAGGTCGGGATTACCCGCAACGTACACGGTATCGGCTCTTCCGCCGCCTGTTTTTTCGGTGTAAATTTCGGCAAACGCGGGAAGAGTAACAAGCAAAATCGCAAGTGCCGCCGCGGAGAAAATCCTAATTGTTTTTCTTGGCATATTATTCACCTGTTCCATTTTTCAATAAAGCAATGCGCGCTTGAGCCGCTTCAAGACCGGTATTTGTTTCGGAAAGAACCGTATCTATCATGGATTTTATCTTTGAAATTTCCGCGGAATACACGGCAATTCTCTGCCTTTCCACCTCGTTGTTCTTTTGATTTTCGCGCCTCAGCTCATCATTTTCTTTTACGGCTTTTTCGCGAAGTGTTTTTGCAAATCGCTTCGCCTCAGTAAGAATATCCGCAACTTCCGCTTCAACGGATTTTTCGTCGAGGGCATTTTTTCGGTTTTCTATTTGAGCGGTAAGATTTGCGATAAATTCCTCTTTTTCGAGAAGTTGTTTTTTTAGCTCGCTGTTTTCCG
>CAZSIY010000030.1:0-11280 GCA_964606825.1 uncultured Oscillospiraceae bacterium
CCTACAAAGCCTTTGCGACAGTTAAAAGATTAAAAATCATAACCGATATTTCGGCGCGCGTAGCTTCTTTTTGTGGTAAAATGTATATTTCATCTGACGGTATGATGCCGTTGTCACAGCAAAATGCAACGGCTTCTTTTGCCCAGTCGCTTACGGTAACGTAGTCTTCAAATGCCGACAAAATGTCGCGCGAAGCCTCGTCGTCATACGTTTTTGACATGTTTAAAAGTTTTGCGGCGCGAGTTATCATTACGGCGGCCTCTTCTCTTGTTATTAGGCCGTTGGGATTAAAGAAATTTTCGGATATACCCGAAACGATTTTGTATTTGTACGCGCAAGAAACGTACGGCGCGAACCAGTCGGAGGTGCCGACGTCCGAAAATACATTTTCTAGGCAGAGCTCAAGGCCGAGGGATTTTGTAACAAGGGTTGCAAATTCGGCTCTTGACATTGTGTTGTCGGGGTCAAACAAGGAGTCTCTTTTTCCGTTTATTATGCCGTGCGATGCCAAAACTTCAATTTGATGTTTGGCGCTGTGGTCGACAATATCCGAAAATGTTTTGTCGCCTGCATAGGGGGGCACGCAAAGATCCGCGTAATCAGGCGTGAGCGCGGAACTGCTCGAATTTTCAAAATTGCGGTTTCCGTGCGTAAAAAGCGCTTTGCCGGATAAAAAGTTTTTGTACGCGCAAAGGGCAAGACACGCCTGTTCCGTTGCCATGTTGTTGTCGCTTCCGCTTTTTATATGGCGAAAAGCTCCGCTTTCGTTTTGATAGGAGAGAAGGGTTTGCAAAAGCGATTTTCCGTTTATATAAAACCTTTTGCTCTCCGGGGAGATTTGCATTTGGCAAAGGGCGGTAATTATTTGCGAAACCGTTTCTGAATATAGCTCATCTTCCGGCTGAATTGATTTTGTGAAAATTTCAAAAAAAACAAGAGCTTTATTGGTGCAAGATGAAACGACGTTGTCGTTTTTATACACGGAAAGCGCTGTAAGCGCCATTGCGGTGATATCGGCATCGGACGGGGCGGAACTTGAAAGAGACCAACCGCCGTCGCTTTTTTGAAGAGATAATATTTGATTTTTGTATGCGGTGCATATCTCACCGTTTGGATTTTTACCGGAGCTTGTAAGGGAAATAAGCGCCCAAATTGCGCCGTTTATCCCTTGTGAGCAAACTTTTTCAATATCATTTAAGGGCGATGAAATATTGTAGCCTCCGAAATTTTCGGGGTTTTCTCCCAAAACCGAAAGCGCAAGAGTGACTCTTGAATACTCGGTGTACTTTTTGTCGTGAAGAATACCGTTTTTTGCTGAAATTTCGCTTTTTGCGTTGGTAAGGTATTTTTCGAAATACTCGTTCGGTATATTTTCGCCGCAAGACGAAAGTGTGATTACCGCCCATTCGCCTCCGATTGAAGAAACGGTGGGGGCGGGCACGTTTTCGTAAATGTAGTTGACACTTTTTCTAAGTTCGTTTTCCAAAGCAATATCGGCAAATGTACATACTTGCATGGAAATTATTATTGCAAATGCAGTAAATGCGGATATGATTTTTTTCATGTTTTCCTCCGTTAGTCAAAAACAGTCGATTGCTTATGCGCAATCGACTGTCTTAAAATTATTCGTGAGAACAGCAACCGGAACAGCAACCGTCGCATTTTGTTACTTTTTTGTCGATGCCCTGTCTGTCGTAATAGTCTTGAATAGCGGCAGAAATCGCTTCTTCCGCCAAAACAGAGCAGTGAACTTTTACCGGTGGAAGTCCGTCGAGCGCTTCCATAACGGCTTTGTTTGAAAGGGCAAGAGCTTCGTCGATTGTTTTGCCTTTTACAAGTTCCGTTGCCATACTGCTTGTGGCAATTGCGGCGCCGCAACCGAATGTTTTGAATTTTACGTCAACGATGGTGTCGTTTTCGATTTTCATATACATTTTCATTATATCGCCGCATTTTGCGTTTCCTACCTGGCCTATGCCGTTGGCATCTTCAAGCTCGCCAACATTTCTCGGGTTTTGGAAGTGATCCATTACTTTTTCTGAATACATACTATTTATCTCCTTTCATGCTCTCGTAGAGCGGTGACATTTTCCTTAATTTTTCCACTGTTTCAACAAGTTTTTCTATAAAATAGTCGGCCTCTTCATATGTGTTTTCTTCACCGAGGCTAACTCTTAAAGAACCATGGGCGGTTTCGTGCTTTAAGCCTATTGCAAGAAGCACGTGTGACGGGTCGAGAGAACCCGATGTGCACGCTGAACCCGATGATGCGGCAATTCCGTTTATGTCGAGCCAAAGAAGAAGCGACTCGCCCTCTATATATTCAAAAGAAAAGTTTACATTGCCCGGAAGTCTTTGGGTTCTGTGGCCGTTTAATCTGCAATAGGGGATTTTTTCTTCTATGTTTTTGATGATGTAATCTCTTAAAGCAGAAATCTTTTCATCTTTCTCGCCTATGCTGTCATATGTCAATTCAAGTGCTTTGGCAAGACCCATAATTCCCGGGAGATTTTCAGTTCCCGCGCGTTTGCCTCTTTCTTGAGCACCGCCGTCTATGATGTTTTCAATCTTTACGCCGTTTCGTACAAAAAGAGCACCTACGCCTTTGGGGCCGTTGAACTTGTGCGCGGAAACAGACATCATATCAACCTTTAATTGCGCAAGGTCAATGGGAATAATGCCCGCCGCCTGAACGGCATCGGTATGCATTAAAATGCCTTTTGACTTTGCAAATTCGGCAATTTCGGAAATGGGTTCTATTGTGCCTATTTCGTTGTTTGCATACATCACGGTTATTAAAATTGTGCTGTCTTTAACGGCATTTTTTACATCTTCCACGGAAACCAAACCGTTTTCGTCTACGGGAAGATAGGTAACCTCAAATCCCTCTTTTTCAAGCGCTTTGCAAGTGTGTAAAACTGCGTGATGCTCAATTGCAGTGGTGATTATGTGGTTTCCTTTTGCCTTGTTGGCGCGAGCGGCGCCTTTAATTGCCCAGTTGTCCGACTCGGAGCCGCAACCGGTAAAATATATTTCGTTTGACTTACAGTTAAAAATTTTGGCAACTCTTGCTCTTGCGTCATCAAGAGCGGCCTTGCTCTCCTGACCGATTTGATATACGGTGGAAGCATTTCCGAATTTTTCGGAAAAATAGGGGAGCATTTCTTTAAGAACTTCATCTTTCACCGCTGTGGTTGCGGCGTGATCAAAATAAATATTCATGAATAATCCTTCTTTCGTTAAATGTCTGATGCGTTTTCATAACCTGTATCTTTTGTTGAATTGTTGTTTTTTGCCGCGGTAGTTGCAAGATGGTCGCAACGCTCGTTTTCGGGGTGACCGTGGTGGCCTTTTACCCACACAAATGTAACGTTGTGCTTTTCAAGCTGGGTGGTAAGTCGAATAAGCAAATCCACATTTTTTGCTTTTTCGGTTCTTGTTCGTTTCCAACCGTTCTTGCGCCATTTTTCAATCCAACCGAGATTTACCGAATCTACAAGATATTTGGAATCGCTTGTAAGAGTAACGTTGCACGGCTCTTTAAGCGTTTCAAGCGCTGTTATGGCAGCTAAAAGCTCCATTCTGTTGTTTGTGGTGCACAAAAATCCTTGTGAAATCTCTTTGGTGTGGGCGCCGTATTTAAGTATTGCGCCATAGCCGCCTCTTCCCGGGTTGCCACTGCATGCGCCGTCGGTATATATTTCAACTGTTTTCATCCGATGACTCCTCGGGTTTTTCAATCATTGTTTTTTCTATTGTAGGATATACGCAATATACGGTTATAAATCCGAACAATGCAATGTAAATAATCGTCAGAAGAAATATATTTATCGCCGTAGGTACAAAGCACAAAAGCGCTAAAAGCAATATCACGTTTATAACGGTTATCAAAATGTTAAGCGGAGCTTTTGCGGTGGCGAAAATAAGAGCATTTCTGTATATCTGCGTAAGTTTTAAGTCAAATGTAACAATCATCAGGTTTACGTAGTACTGCATCCAAGTGAAAATCAAAGTTATTATAAGTACCACGCATGTGCAGAAAAATCCCAGTGTTCCGCCGAGGTTTAACGAGTAGAAAACAGCGGCAACATACAAGAGAAAATATGCAACGATTTGCACCGCGCCATTTATTGAGCCTTTTTTATAGTTGAGCTTTGCGTGTTTAAACATATCGCGCACAATCCATGTGTGCTCGCGGCGCTGCATGTTTCTTATTACGTAAGTAAAGCCGCACGTCATGGGGAAAGATATGAAAATCGATGCTACAATGAGTATAGCGCCCGCAATGTCGCCTGAAAAGGCAATTGGGAATTTTTTGAAATTCAAAGACAAAAACAATCCCAAAAACAGCGGTATCATAGTGATAAAGTATATGGCGTTTACTGTTATAAGTCTGCCTAAATGACCGAAAAATAATTCGAAAAACAGGAAAAATCTGTTCTTTTCCGGTGCATCTTTTTCTATTCCTTTTCCTTCTTTCATATAACCGGGTTTGAAAAGACTCATTTGCATTACCTACCTTTGTGTATCATTTAATAACCCACTATCATTATAACACATTTTTGAAAAAAATCAATTAATTAACTGAAAAAAAGATTATAAAAACGAGTGGACTATTGAGGCAAAATATGGTACAATAAATACAAAAATACTCTGAAAAGGTGAACAAAAATGAAAAAAACAGTTGTTATAACAGGTGCATCGGGCGCTATTGGCTCGGCATGCGTGAAAAAATTTTTCGGCGAAGGATATAATGTGGTTGCGGGATATTTAAAAAACGAAAGCACAATTGCTCAAATGGAAAAAGAGTACGGCAGTGAGCGTTTTTTTGCCGCTTGTGCCGATGTTTCGAAGCGTGGCGGCGCAAAAGTACTTGCCGATGCCGCAATAAAACGTTTCGGTAAAATAGACGTTTTGGTAAACAACGCGGGAATTTCTCTTGTGAAACTGTTTCAAGATACCACCGAGGAAGAATTTCAAAATATTATGGCGGTAAATGCAAATTCGGCTTTTTATATGTCGCAATTTGCCGTTTGCGATATGATTAAATATCACAGCGGAAATATAGTAAATATATCGTCGATTTGGGGAGAAGTAGGCGCTTCCACAGAGGTTGCATACAGCATGAGCAAGGCGGCGGTTATTGGATTTACAAAGGCTCTCGCAAAAGAGGTTGGCCCTTCCGGAATAAGGGTAAATTGCGTTTCTCCCGGTCTCATAAATTCAAAGATGAACTCATGCTTTTCAAAAGAAGATTTGGATGTTTTTGCGCAAGATACACCCCTTTGCAGAATGGGCGAAGCCGAGGAAGTTTCCGAAACAGTGTATTTTCTCGCAAGTGAAAAATCTTCATTTGTAACGGGAAGAGTTTTTGGTGTGAGCGGCGGAATTGTTGTGTGAACTTTTTTAATATTATCACAATTTTGTCACATTGGCAGTGTATAATGCTATATAAAAACGGAGGTGAGCGCAAATGAGAAAAATTCTCATAGCCGACGATGAAGATAAAATCCGCGAGGTAATACGCGTGTATGCCGAGTTTGAGGGTTACGAAACCGATGAAGCGTTAGACGGCATGATGGCGCTTGAAATGTGCAAAAAAAATGAATACGATGCAGTGGTGCTTGATGTTATGATGCCAAAACTCGACGGATTTTCTGCTTGCAAAGAAATAAAAAAATGCAGTGATGTGCCGATACTCATGCTATCGGCAAGAGGAGAAGAATATGATAAACTTTTCGGATTTGAAATGGGGATAGACGATTACGTGGTAAAACCCTTTTCTCCGAAGGAAGTTATGGCAAGGCTCAATGTCCTTATTTCCAGAAATCAAAAGGGAGACAGCCGAGAAAGCGCAGCTGCTTTAACCTTTGGCGGATTGGAGATAAATATGTCGGCAAGAACCGTTCGCGTAGACGGCATAAAGGCTGAGATGACTCCAAAAGAATACGATTTGCTTTTTTATCTTGTGAGAAACAAGGGGATTGCCTTAAGCCGCGATAAAATTCTTACCGACGTTTGGGGATATGACTTTTATGGTGACGACAGAACCGTGGACACTCATATAAAAATGCTGAGAAACAGCATAGGTACATACAGAAATTACATCGTTACACTTCGCGGAATGGGATATAAATTTGAGGTGGAAGAAAAATGAAAATCAAAAAAAATCCTACAATGAGAACATATCTTTGGAGATACTTTTGCACCTTTGCGATTGTTATAATGGCGATATTATGGATATTGCAAATATTTTTTTTGAACGCTTTTTTTAACACCATGAAACTCAGCCAGCTTGAAAAAATAGGCAACGACATTCTTTCTGAATATGAAATGAAGGAAAATTTTTTTAATTTCAGAACGGAACACTCTTTTAATTTGGGCGTTTTTGCAAATATAGTGAGCGAAAACGGCGATATTTTGGAGGGATATTCATACAGACGTTTTCCCGAGAAAAAGGGAGACGAACCTCATCATGAAGACGATGTTTTCAGAAGTCAAATGAATAAAAGATTTGTGGAAAATATAAAAAATTCGCCGAATGGCAAGGTGTCTTATATAGATACAGACGAGAGCAACGATGCGCGTTTTGCGGTGTTTGGCGCGTATTTCGGCACTCTTGACGGAAAGAAAATGTACCTTCATCTTACAAGTCCCGTCGAAAGAACCGACACAACCAGAAAAGTTCTTCAAACACAACTTGCCACGGTGTCTTTGATATCGATGCTTTTGGCGTTGCTTTTGGCGTATTTTATAGCAAGGCGCCTCTCGAAACCAATAGAAAAAATAACATACAGCGCTCAAAAATTAGAAAAGGGAGACTACGGTATAGCATTTGACAGTGACTCCTATCTTGAAATAAGCGAGCTTGCGCAAACGCTTAACCGCACGTCAAAAGAGCTCTCCAAAACAGAAGAATTGCGCAAAGACCTCATTTCAAATATAAGCCACGATTTGAGAACACCGCTTACAATTATAAAATCTTATGCCGAAATGATAAGAGATATTTCCGGTTCAAACGAAGAAAAACGAAACCAGCACACCGGGGTTATAGTAGATGAAACAAACAGGCTTTCAACCCTTGTAAGCGACCTTTTAGATTTGTCTAAAATACAGTCGGGAACGGCTGAAATGAACAAAGCTCCATTTGATATAAACGATACCGCAAGCGCCATAATGTCGGCGTTTAACATTTACGAAGAAAACGACGGCTACAAACTTTTTTCCGATTTTAACGCCACAAGAAACGCTTTGGGTGACAGGCGTAGAATAGAACAGGTTATATACAACCTCATAGCAAATGCCATTAACTACACAGGCGAGGACAAGCGGGTGTTTGTGTCGACAAAAGATGTGGGAAACAGCGTCCGCTTTTGCGTAAAAGACACCGGAAAAGGAATAGCGAAAGATGAGCTTGAGAGAGTGTGGGATAAGTATTACAAATCGGCAAAAACTCACACCAGACAAGCTGTCGGAACGGGAATAGGTTTATCTATCGTAAAAAATATTTTAACGGCTCATGAGGCGAATTTCGGCGTGGAGAGCATTGAGGGTTGCGGCTCCGAGTTTTGGTTTGAACTTCCCTGCGAATAAGTTTACAAACAGGTTACAATTTTCACACAATTATCATTTTATAACCACGCTTTTTTCAATGAAATAATGTATACTTTGATTATTAAATTGAGAGGAGCGGCATAATGAAAAAGCCATCATTAAAAAATTTGTTCGGCAATGTAAAATCAAAAACGGCAAGCGCCTTAAAAAACAAGAAAAGTCGTAAGATTTTTATTGCCGTTCTCGCAGTGATTGTAATTGCGGCTGTAATACTTGTAAAATTCGTATTTGCGGGCAATTCGTCAAAAAAAGGCGAGAACATTACTTCAAAAGCAGACAGAGGAAACATTGAAAACGTGATAGAGGGCACAGGCACCGTTGAAGCGATAAGCCAATATGAAATTACATCGCTTGCAAAAGGTGATGTTATTGCCGATTATTTCGAAGAGGGGGATTGTGTCGAAAAAGACCAACTTCTGTATGAAATAGACTCGGAGAGCGTGAATAAAAACATTCAAAAGCAGCAAAGCTCCATAAAAAAATCACAGCTTAGTTACAGCGATGCCTCAGAGAACGTTTCAAACCTCAATGTAAAGTCGAATGTAGGTGGAGTAATTACCGCAATGTATGTTGTAGTGGGAGATAACGTTCAAAACGGCACAAAAATTGCCGATGTTATAGACAAAGAGCACCTTAAACTTTCGGTGCCTTTCGGCGAAGATGATGCTAAATACATATATGCAGGTCAAAGCGCATCAGTAACTTTGGCAAGCTCTTTAACAACCCTTTGGGGAACCGTTTCTTCCGTGGGAACGGGCACATATACAAATTCTTACGGTGTAAATGTGGTTGAAGTGGAAATTTCCGTAACAAACCCTGGTACAGTGACATCAGGCGAACTTGCCACGGCGAAAATAGGTAATTACGCTTGCTATGATTCGGGAAAAATTGAGTACGGAAGCACCGGCACAATTACCGCAAAAACGTCGGGTGAAGTTACAAAAATTTTAAAGAAAAAAGGCGACGCCGTAACAAACGGCATGACAGTAGCAACGCTTAAAAACACAAGCGCGTCAAAAAGCGTGCAGGAAGCTCAGCTTTCTTTGAGCGATGCCAAACTTTCGCTTGATACTCTCTATGACGATTTGGACGACTATCGTATAAAAGCGCCTATATCGGGCGAGGTTATTCAAAAGAACGTAAAAGCGGGCGAAAAGCTCGATACAAACAGCTCTTCCGTAATGGCGATAATAGCGGATTTGTCAACCCTTACTTTTGATATAGGCATAGACGAACTTGACATTTCTTCAATAAGTGTAGGGCAGGAAGTAAGCATTACGGCAGATGCCATTGAAAACAAAACATTTACCGGTCAGGTAAGCAAAATAAGTATAGTAGGTGAGTCTTACCAGGGTGTAACGTCATACCCCGTTACCGTTACCATAGACAACAGTGAAGAAACCGGCCTTATCCCCGGTATGAACGTAAGCGCAAGCATAAAGGTTGAGTCTGTGAAAGACGTACTCCGCGTTCCGGTTTCTGCCGTAAGAATGGGCAATATGATTATTGTAAAAGACGACGGAACTTTCGAAAATGCAACATCCGCCCCGAAAGATAACGAAAAATCCGAAAAGCGCATGGAAAATATGGTGAGCAAAATGGAAATTCCGAGCGGATATAAAGCAATTACTGTGGAAACAGGTCTTACAGACGGTTCGTTTATAGAAATCAAAGAGAAAACGGGTTCCTTAAAAGAGGGCGATACGGTTTTACTTCCCGATGTTACCGCAACAAGTGACAAAAAGCAAGAAAATGAGGGCGGTATGTTCGGCGGTGGAATGCCCGGTGGCGGCGGAATGCCCGGTGGTGGCGGAATGCCCGGTGGTAACAGGAACGGCGGCAATCGCGGCGGTGGAATGCCCGGCGGCAGATAGTTGTCACGGAGGTTATCGCTATGAAACTTATTGAATTGACGGATATTTATAAAATATATTCAGACGGCGACAGCGAAATAAGAGCGCTTGACGGTATATCACTTTCCATTAACAGCGGCGAATTTGTTGCAATAGTAGGTTCGTCGGGTTCCGGAAAGTCAACCTGTATGAACATTATAGGTTGCCTTGATATTCCCACAAGCGGAAAGTATTTTCTAAACGGCACCGATGTCAGCACAATGAACGAAAACGAGCTTGCACATGTAAGAAACAAAGAGCTTGGATTTATATTTCAGCAATATAATCTTATACCTAAGCTCAATGTTATAGAAAATGTGGAGCTTCCGCTCTTGTATAAGGGCATAAAGGCCGAAAAAAGGCACGAGCTTGCTCAAAGAGCTCTTGAGCGTGTGGGCCTCGGAGACAGGGGTAAAAAATTTCCATCTCAGCTCTCCGGAGGTCAGCAACAGAGGGTGTCTATTGCCAGAGCGCTTGCGGGAGAGCCGCCTCTTATCCTTGCTGACGAGCCCACCGGAGCGCTCGATTCCAAAACAGGTCGCGAAGTTCTTGAATTTTTAAAACAGCTCAACCGCGAGGGAACCAGTATTGTGCTCATCACTCACGACAATTCCATTGCCGATGAGATAAAGCGCGTTGTGCGTATTCAAGACGGAAACATAATTTCCGACACGGTAAAGGAGGGCGCAATATGAACATAAAACAATCTTTTTCCCTTGCATTAAAGAGCTTGCTGTCAAGTAAAATGCGTTCTTTTCTCACTATGCTCGGTATCATAATAGGTGTTGCCGCGGTTATCATAATCGTAAGCGTGGTAAACGGAATGACTCAAGATGTTGTTGATCAGTTTGAGAGCATGGGCGCCACCACAATTACGGTTTCCGTAATGGGACGAGGCGGTAATCGCTCCGTAGATGTGGAAGACATGCAAAACCTCGTAAACGATAATCCCATATATTTAGACTCAATGTCGCCTTCGGTTACCGTTGCGGGCGCAACAGTAAAACATAACGAGAACAACCTCGACCCCACAAGTTGCCTTGGCGTAAATGAATATTACACCGCAATTAAAGGCCTTGAAATAACCTCAGGAAGAGGTATTTGCTATGTTGACAGCGAAAAGCGTCTTAAAAACTGCGTTGTGGGCACCTATGTGGCAAAAGAACTTTTCGGCATGACAAACGTTGTGGGGCAAAAGTTAAAGCTCAACGGCACAACGTTTAACATAGTAGGCGTTCTTGACGAAACGGGTGACGGCGAAGAGGGCGGTGCCGACGACATAGTACTTTTACCGTACACCACGGCCCAGCACCTTTCAAACAGTTTTACAATGGGAAGTTACACATTTAACGCAACATCGAAGGAAGTTTCCGACGATGCCCAGGCTGTTATAGAAAAATATCTTTTGAGCGTTTTCGAAGATGACGATGCATATCGTGTAAGCAATATGAGCGATATGATAGACAGCGTAAACGACCTCACCGCCTCAATGTCGCTCGTTCTTGCGGGGGTTGCGGGAGTTTCGCTTCTTGTAGGCGGAATAGGAATTATGAACATAATGCTTGTATCGGTAACCGAGAGAACCCGTGAAATCGGTATAAGAAAGTCTCTCGGAGCAACCCCGTGGGATATCATGAGCCAGTTCGTTGTGGAGGCTGTTACCACAAGTTGCCTCGGCGGCGTAACAGGAATACTGCTCGGAATTGCAGGGTCGTACGCGGCCCGGCTATTTAATATGACGGCGGTGCTTTCGGTGCCCTCAATGGTGATATCG
>CAZSIY010000031.1:0-10801 GCA_964606825.1 uncultured Oscillospiraceae bacterium
GAATACGCGCCGCTTTGCCGTATTCCACGGCAGTTGCCAATGTTTCAAGTGCCGTAAGCGGCGATTGCTTTGATGCGGGATTGGTATTTTCGCCGAACGGCAACTATATTTTCGTTGCCATGGCTCATGACTACAAAGACGACGGAACAAAAGCAAACACCGCAATTGCGGAGGGCGCTCTTGCAATATACAACAGTTTAAACAATCAGTGAGGTGCAACATGAAAATTACAGAAATAATAAATTCTTCGGTTCCGAGCCTTTCTTTTGAGGTTTTTCCACCGAAAACAAGCGATAGATTTGAGAGTGTTCAAAGCGCCGTGGAGGAAATTGCAAAACTTTCTCCGAGCTATATGAGCGTTACATATGGTGCCGGCGGCGGAACCTCGCTTTATACAACGCAAATCGCAAAAAATCTTTCCGACATGGGCGTTACACCCCTTGCCCACCTTACATGCATTTCGTCGGATAAAGAGAATGTTCAAAAAATGCTTTCCAATCTCAAAGCGCAGGGGATAGAAAACATTCTTGCCCTTCGTGGAGATATGCTTCCCAACATGGACATTAGCAATCTTTGTTACAGATATGCTTACGAATTGGTGGAAGATATAAAGAAATTCGGCGGATTTTGCATAGGCGGTGCGTGCTATCCCGAGGGTCACCCTGACAGCAAAAACACTCGCGAAGAAATAGAAAATCTTAAAATAAAAGTCGATGCGGGTTGCGAATTTCTTACCACTCAGATGTTTTTCGACAACGACATACTCTATAATTTTATGTATCGCATACAGAAAGCGGGAATACATGTTCCCGTGGTTGCCGGAGTAATGCCCGTTACCAACGCAAGGCAGATAAAACGCATTTGCTCCATTTCGTCAAATGCGCTTCCGCAAAGATTTTTGAGAATTGTAGATCGCTACGCTGATTGCCCTGAAGCTATGAAACAGGCGGGCATTGCCTATGCCACGGAGCAGGTGATAGATTTGTTTGCAAACGGCGTAAATGCCGTGCACATATATTCAATGAATAATCCATCGGTTGCTGCCGCAATAAAGGCGAATATTTCCGAAATAATCAAACAGGAGAATTAACATGCTTTCCAATACCACGGTTTCCATAGATAAAAGTAAAATTAAAATCTCACCTCGGGAAGCCGCGCAGAGATTGGCCATTCCTCTTGATTTTGAAAATGAATTTATAGATGCATGCGAAAACGAACTTATAAAAACCGCAAACCCGCGGTATTACTGCGCAAATTTCGACGTGAAAATCGGCGGTGAAAATACTGTGGATTTCGGCTTTGCAAAATTTTACTCGTCGGACCTTTGTAAAAATTTGAAAGAGTGCGTCTCCGCCTTTGTGCTTGCCGTAACGCTCGGAATGGAGACGGACAGGCTTGTCAATATGGCGCGCGTGGCATCGCCCTCAAAGGCGTTTGTAATCGATGCTTTGGCATCGGCAATGGCGGAAGCGGCGGCGGATTTTGTAACAGATGAGATAAAGAGCGAATTTAACGTTCGCCCGAGGTTCAGCCCGGGTTACGGCGATTTTTGCCTCGAAGCGCAATCGGATATTTTAAGCGTTTTAAATGCCGACAAATTTTTGGGGATAAAACTCGGGGATAACCTTTTAATGACACCGAAGAAAAGTATAACTGCCGTTCAGGGGGTATTGTGATGAAAAATGTGCTTGATGTGCTAAAAAAAAGAAGAATATATTTTGACGGCGGCACCGGAACGTATCTCCAGGCGCGCGGCTTAAAACCGGGTGAAAAACCCGAACTTTGGAACATTTCCCACCCCGATGTTATAGAGGGACTCCACAGGGAGTATTTTCTTGCCGGAAGCGATATTGCCACCACAAATACTTTTGGCGTAAACAGAGATAAGTTTGAAAATTACGAAGAAATTATCCGCTGTGCGATAAATTGCGCAAAAAAAGCCGCAAAAGAATTTGACGAAAAATTTGTTGCCTTTGACATGGGCCCCACCGGCAAAATGCTGAAACCTTTTGGCGACATGGAGTTTGAAGAGTGCGTAAGCCTTTATGCGGGAAACGTGCGCTGTGCGGTAGAGTGCGGCGCAGACCTTATAATCATAGAAACTATGAACGACGCCCTCGAAACAAAGGCGGCTGTTCTTGCGGCTAAAGAAAACAGTGATTTGCCCGTTTTCGTAACAAACGTCTATGACGAAAGCGGCAAACTCATGACAGGAGCCAACCCGGCGGCAATGATTGCAATGCTCGAAGGCTTGGGCGTTGATGCAATAGGCATGAATTGCTCTTTCGGCCCGGATAAAATGCTAGCGATAATAGACGAATTTACACGTTTTTCGTCGATCCCTATAATCGTAAACCCCAATGCGGGATTACCAAAAATCGAAAACGGCGAAACCGTATTTGACCTTTTGCCCGACGATTTTGCCGAAATCATGGTAACTCTTGCTCAAAAAGGCGCCACAATTCTCGGCGGATGTTGCGGTACAACGCCCGAATATATGAAAAAAACGGTTGAGCTTACAAAAAATATGCCCTACAATGTACCGGAGTTTAAAAACATAACGCTTGTTTCCTCGTATTCACATGCGGTGGAGATAGGAAGAAAACCCATTTTGATAGGTGAGCGAATAAACCCCACAGGAAAGAAAAAACTCAAAGAGGCCATAAAAAGCGGCGACATGGACTATATTTTGCAAGAGGGAATTCGCCAAAGCGATGCGGGAGTTGACGTGCTCGACGTAAATGTGGGCGTGCCGGGAATAGACGAGGCCGCCGTTATGGAAAACACCGTGTGCTCACTTCAAGCCGTTACCGACAAGCCTCTTCAAATAGACTCTTCCGACCCTTGCGCCCTCGAAAGAGCAATGCGCGCCTATGCCGGAAAACCCCTTGTAAATTCCGTAAATGGAAAAGCCGAGTCTATGGATGAAGTTTTGCCGCTTGTAAAAAAATATGGCGGTGTTTTGATAGCTCTAACCCTGGACGAGAGCGGAATACCGGCAAGTGCTGAAGAAAGGGCGCAGATTGCTTTTAAAATAATAGATGAAGCGAAAAAGTACGGCATAGATGTAAAAGATATCGTTGTAGACCCGCTGGCGCTCGCAGTATCTTCGGATACAAACAGCGCAAATGTCACGCTCGATACAATAGAAATTTTAAATACCAAAGGCATAAAAACAAGCCTTGGCGTGTCTAATATATCTTTCGGACTGCCGAACAGAGATATCGTAAATGCGGCATTTTTCACAATGGCAATGCAAAAGGGATTAAAGTGCGCTATAATGAATCCGTTTTCGGTTTCCATGATGAACGCATATCACAGCTTTAATGTTTTATCGGGATTGGACGAGGCGTGTAAAGATTATATCGCCTACGCTTCTTCGTTTTCCGACGAAACACCGAAAAGCGCGCCGAAAGGCAATACAACTTTAAAAGGCGCGGTAATAGGTGGTATGAAAGATGCGGCGTCGGAGCTTTGCAAAGAAGAACTCAAACAAAGCGACCCCATGACGATAATAAATGAAATGCTTATTCCCGCATTAAACGAGATAGGAACAGCTTTTGAAACGGGAAAAGCCTTTTTGCCGCAACTTCTTATGAGTGCCGAAGCGGCATCTGCGGCTTTTGAAATTGTAAAAAGCAAGATGGATAAAAAAGAGACAAATGCCGACAGAAAGGTAGTTCTTGCGACCGTTAAGGGTGATATTCACGATATAGGCAAAAACATAGTAAAGGTGCTTCTTGAAAGCTACGGGTTTTCCGTAATAGACCTGGGAAGAGACGTTTTGCCGGAAGTGATTTTAAAAAGCGCCGAGGATAACGACTGCCATCTTATAGGCTTGAGCGCACTTATGACCACAACCGTTCCCTCTATGGAAGCTACGGTTGAGCTTGTGAGAAAAAGCGGCTTTGATGCTAAAGTCGTTGTAGGCGGTGCCGTGCTCACTCAAGAATACGCCGATATGATAGGCGCCGATTTTTACGGTAAAGATGCAATGGATACTGTTCGCTACGCGCAAAAATTCTACGGCGTGCAATAAGTTAATAATTAATGTAGAACGACGGAGCAAAAACCGTCGTTTTTCCATGTTTTGGAGCAGATTTACGCCAAACGAAGTTTTTGAACGTATTCGCCGTAGCTTAAACCTGCTTCGCGACTCAAAAGCGCCACTTGCGCCAAAGAGAGAGTAACACCCGAGTTTATATTGGAAAATTTTTGCCTTTGGCGACTGTTTGAAGTGCGACAGCATTGCGTTGAACAGTATTTTCGCCTGCGCTCGCTTTTGAATTCTTTTCCGCAACACTCGCATGTGAAATTTCTCACACCAGAATTTTCGGTACTTCTTGAGGCTTTTCTTCTGCACGTGGGACTGCAATATTTCATCGCATTTTTTTCTGTTGTAAATTCAATGCCGCATACCGGGCAAATAAGAGTTCTGCTCATTGGGCAACCCTTCTTAAAAAATGAGATTTTCTATAACTCCGCCAATCCACAAGAGAACAACGGGGGAAGAAGCTCTTAATAATATAGATACGTTTTTAAAAGTTTTTGAATTTTTCATAATTTGGTGCATCAGCTTGTCGCTGTGCCCTCCTTTCAAAAAGTTTTCGCTATCGACACATTTATAATACAACAAAAAGTTGTCGATGTCAACACATTTTTTGAAAATTTTAAAATTTTTTGCAAAAAACAGTTGCTTTTTAGGAACATTTGTGATATTATTAAGCTGTAACAATACGATTGAAATGTTTCACAAACGACAATTTCAACAAGAAAGGATTGATATAATGTCGAGTTTTGGCGAAAGATTAAAAGCGCTTCGAAAAGAAAAACATCTTACTCAATTGCAACTTACCGATATATTAAGAAATAAATATAATTTGAAAACAGACAGGGTTATGATAAGCAAATGGGAGACGGGTTTCCAAACTCCTCATATGGAAACTCTCAGCGCAGTTGCCGAGGCGCTGGGGGTTTCGGCGGATTATCTTCTCACCGGGGCAGACTCTTTGGCAGATGTTTCTTCCGACAGCGGCATGCCATTTAAAAAGGTTAGAATGGTAGGCTCAATCGCTTGCGGTGTGCCCATTTTTTGTAATGAAGAATATGACTACGTGCTCGCAACCGGCGGCAACGCAAAAGCCGATTTTTGCCTCACCGCAAAAGGCGACAGTATGATAAATGCCCGTATTGCCGATGGTGATATTGTGTTTATCGCTCAGCAGAGTACCGTGGAAAATGGCGAAATAGCCGCCGTGGTAATAGGCGAAGAGGCCACTTTAAAGCGTGTTTACCGCACAGCAGACGGCGTTATGCTTGTTGCCGAAAATCCCGCTTACCAACCCATGTATTTTTCGGGTGACGAACTTGCGAATATGTGGATTTTAGGAAAAGCGATAGGCTTTCAAAGCACAAATCTTTCGTAGAGCAAAAATGCTTTGAGTTATAGAAATTAATCTTCTTCATAGAATAATAGCGTGTGAAATTTGTTTTCGGAGGAGATTTAATTGAAAAGGATATTTTCCTTTGTGCTTGCGGCGGCAATTGTTTTGCAAATCCCCGCAAAATGCAGCGCTTTTAGCGTAAGCGCAAAAAGCGCCGTGCTTATCGAAACCGGCGCAAACAGGATAATATTTGAAAAAAATTCGCAAGAAAAATTACCCATGGCAAGCACCACAAAAATTATGACCGCAATTTGCGCTCTTGAAAATACGCCACAGCTCGACAAAAAGGTGCGCGTGGCAGATGCCGCTGTGGGAACCGAAGGCTCTTCAATATACTTAAAATGTGGCGAAAGCCTTACCGTTCGCGAGCTTATATACGGCCTTATGCTAAATTCCGGTAACGATGCGGCAATCGCCATTGCCTATGCCGTTTGCGGAGACCTTGATAAATTCGTTGAGCTCATGAACGATACCGCCCGAAAAATCGGCGCTCTCAATACTTCTTTTAAAAATCCCAACGGCCTCGACGAAAACGGCCATTACACCACCGCGGCGGACTTGGCGCTCATAGCCTCGTATGCGCTGAAAAACGAGGAGTTTAAAAACATTGTTTCAACTTACAGAAAAAACATTCCCTATGAGGGTTATAGCTACGAAAGACAGCTTAAAAATCACAATAAAATGCTTAAAATGTACGACGGATGTGTAGGTGTTAAAACGGGTTTTACCAAAAAGTCGGGCAGATGCCTGGTTTCCGCGGCGGAAAGAGGCGGCGCACAGCTTGTGGCGGTTACGCTAAATGCTCCCGACGATTGGAACGACCACATTAATATGCTCAATTTCGGATTTGAAAACGTGATGGTGGAAAAGGTTATTTCAAAGGGTATGTATCTTAAAACGGTGCCCGTAAAAGGCGGCAACGAAAAAAGCGTAAAAATAGTGTCTTCGGGCGACGTAAACGTGTGCCGAATACATTCCGATAAAAACAGCAAAATCACCGTTAAATTAAACATAAAAAGCTCTCTTATAGCGCCTGTAAACTATTCTCAAGTCGTCGGCAAGGCCGAAGTGTTTTTAAACGGAAAAAAAGTGGGTCAAACCGACGCGATAACGGAAAATCTCGTAATTAAAGATGAGCAAAAAAGTTTTTTTAGAAGCGCGGCGCTTGTTCTTTACAGCTTTTTTGATGTATCGAGCGGCTTTTAGATGAAAATTCCTTTCATGATGTAAATAAATCGTGAAAGGAATTTTTTGCGACAAAAAATAAAATTGTTGTCGCATTACTTGAATAAAGGAAATAAATATTATATAATTGACACATAGCAGAATTTTATTACATAAAATTCCTAAAGACCGGCGGTTTTTGCGGTCGCGTGACCACTATGTGTCAATTTGCGTCTCCTAAATAGTTCAGACATTTTGCACAATGTACAAAACGTAATGAATAGCTAAGCTGCTATCGCTGATGAATAATGAAAAATTAGAGAAGAAAATCGCTTTTGGCGATTTTTAAACGCAGTTACTTGCGTGACAGCTTCTCCACAATGAGAAACCTTAAAAATTTATCTCTAACTTTACAAAATTATATAATGTCTTTGTTAAATGAGGGGGGAGCGATTTGCTTAAAACGGTTTCATTGAAATTTCAAAAGACCGATGTGGATTTTTTGTTTTATCGCGACGATAATCAATCTCAAATTAATAACAGCTTAAGATATCATAAACATTTGAATTATGAGATACATTTTGCGTTGCAAGGTTCTTACAATTATGAGTTGAACGGCGAAAATATTTTGCTCGCTGAAAATCAAATGCTCATAATTCCACCGGAAATGTTGCATAAATCGGTTAATCCGTCGGAAGATAAATATAAATTTGCTGTATTGACGCTTAAAATTTCAAGTAATTGCAACGATGATTTTGAAAAATTTTTAAATTCGATTTTTTTAAGACATGCCTCAAAGTGCTTGAACGCAGAAAAAGAAATTATCGAGGCTGTTTTGAAATTTATCGGCGGCATTGAGAAAAAAAGCCAATTGCAAGATATTTATTTGGTGAGCTGTGCATCGGAAGCCTTTTATAAATTGTGCGATTTTCTTGTCGAAAGTGAGGAAGATTTTCCTTTTGAAACGGAAAAACACTTGGATGTAAAAATAGAAAATATGGTCAATAACGTAAACCTGTCTTTGGCGGATATCGCGATGAAAATCAACTATTCTCCGAGGCAGACCGAAAGACTTATCAAAAAAATATACGGAAAATCTTTAACGGAAGTGAGAGCGGATTTTAAATGAAAAAAAGAGCATTTTTGATATATGAAATAATTGTTTTGTTTTTAATGATTGCGGGAATAGTCTATTACAGACCGCCCGCGCTTACATATATATCGCTGATTATATCGATGGTTGTCATGCTTTTGCAATCAAAAGTAAATCGATATGCTTTTTTTGTTGGAGCAATTAACTCTGTATTGTATTCGGTAGCATATACGAAAATGCAGTTGTATGCTACGGCGCTGCATGCGCTTGCATTTTCATGCCCGTTGCAATTTGTTACATTTTTTAATTGGAATAGGAATACGAATAAAAACAAAACCGAGCTGAGGGAGATGACGACTAAAACAAGGCTTAAAACAATCGGCATTATGGTAGGCGGATTTTTGATTTTGTACTTGATTTTTTATAAAATGAATTCGCAATATTTGCTTTTGGACAATTGCATTTCCATTCTCGGTAGCGTAACAGCGGTAGTTTGCATGCTATGTTTTAAAGAATATATTTTTCTTCAAATATTGTGCAATATATTTTCTTTTGTAACATTTGTAATGATGCTCGACACTGATCCGAGCAGGATTATTTGGGTAATTAATTACACAAATGCAATAATATGTTCGTGTATGGCATTTAAAAATATGAATTTGAGTAAAAAAACAAGGTCTGCATAAATATTGCATCTTGATTTGTAAACATGAAGGGAGAACTAAGATGTCAGGAAAAATTATTTGCGATTTAATACCAAATGAAACAAACAACAGAAACAGCGAAGGTGCTTTTTTAAAACTTAAAAACGGCAACTTGCTTTTTGCATATACCCGTTATAGAAATGGAGGGTGCCAAGATGAAGCGGATGCAGATATTTACGGCATTATTTCCGAAGATGACGGCGAAAAATTTTCGGAGCCTTTTTTGATTTTCTCTTGCGAAGATGTCGGTGCCGATAATATAATGTCGGTTTCGTTTATGCGTATGGAAAACGGCGATGTAGGAATGTTTTATCTTCAAAAAGATAATGTCAAACATACGTGCATACCTTATTTGGCTTTGTCACGTGACGAAGGGAAAACATGGTACACCCATGTAAAATGCATAGAGGAAGACGGATACTACGTTTTAAATAACGACAGGGTTATAAGGCTTGACAATGGAAGACTTTTGATGCCTGTTGCGAAGCACGAATACCAAAACGGTTGCTATCTGCCCGGAATTATCTATATATACGGTTCTGACGACGACGGCGCATCGTGGGAAAATTTATCTGGTGAGATTAAGATGAATTTGCCGCCGTGCAGACGAAAAGATTTTTTCTCGCTCAGAAATTGCATGGAACCCGGTATTGTTCAATTGGAAAACGGTGTTGTTTGGTTGTATATTCGCACAGAACTCGGAAGACAATATGAAACTTTTTCCGACGATTTCGGCTGTACCTGGGATATAGTGCAACCTTCTCAGTTTACGGCACCGGATTCTCCTTTGTGCGTGAAGAAGCTTAAAAGCGGAAAACTTATTGCCGTATGGAATCCCATTCCCATATACAACGGAAAATCAATGTTGGTTGACGGCGTGTGGACGGGAGCAAGATCTTCTTTGGTTTTTTCTGTTTTGGATAAAGAAGGAAACTTTACTAATATTCATCACGAAATTGAAAAAGACGAAAGATCCGGATTTTGCTATTGCGCTATTTACGAAACGGATATCGGTGATATTTTGCTTGGATATTGTGCCGGAAGCGTGGAAGATAATGGTTGTTTGAACAGACTCAGAATTAGAAAGATATGCAAAAACGAGATTGAAAATCTGTTTGAAACAAAATAGAAAAGCGACGAAGCTCCAAATAAAGCGCATTTGTTTAATTTGGAGCTTCAACTGTTTTAATTGTTTTCAAAAATTGCCTCACACCTGTATATAGGCTGGCCGAGTGATGAAAATTGAGTTTCGTATTCTGTCATCACATTGCCCTCAAATCCGCTTGCGTGTAGGTCGAAAGTGATGTTTTTGAGCCTCAAACCGAAGTCGGCAAATGAATTGAGCGAAAATTCAAAGAGCTTTTGGTTGTCGGTTTTAAAGTGCACCGCCCCGCCGTTTGTAAGCACGTTTTTGTATATTTCGAGAAAGCGCGCATGAGTAAGGCGCCTTTTGGCGTAGCCGCTTTTTTTCCACGGGTCGCAGAAGTTTATGTATAATGTGTCACAAAAGTGCGAGATTTTAAGTTCGGAAAGCATTTGCGCATCTCCGGGAATGAACTTTACGTTTTTAAGCTTGGCGCTTTGAGCCTTTTCAAGGGCGAGCACAAGTACGTCGAGGCATTTTTCTATGGCTATAAAATTTATGTCGGGGTTTTGTGCGGCGGTTTCGGTTATGAATTTTCCTTTTCCGCAGCCTATTTCTATTCTCACGGGATTTTTGTTTTCGAAAATGTTTTCAAATCCCAAGTTTATTTCATCAATACCGCTTATAACAAGCTGTGAACATTTTTCAATGCGTTCTTCTCTGTGTTTTTTTCTTCTCATTCTCATGTGATTTTTCTCCGTATCTTTTTGTTTTAAACTAATTTTACAGTAATTTTGCCCCGTTGTCAATAGATATGTCCTCAAAGAATGTGTATTTGTTGTACAATTGTCAATGATGGGTGACACTTTTCTAAAAAATAAAAAGTATTGCTCCCAATTTCTTATTGTCAAGGTGGAACTGTTTCTCAGTCTTACCTTGACAACGAACTATGATATAATGTATTTGAGTAGGACTTTAAGTTCACATCAGACATTAACATCATAGCGACAGTACGGGCGTCAACCTTATCTGTTTTAGCCTTTCTGAGGGTAAGACTTTTTCGGTACAGATTGGTATGCAGTGGATTGATGACAAAGGTGGGCAAACCTTTATCAAGAAGATACCCAAGCAGATTGTATGAGTAATGTCCTGTGGCTTCAAGCCCTACTTTTACTTTACTCAAATCGTCTGTTACGGACACAATTTTTTGATAAAGATTATCAAAGCCCTCCATTGTGTTTGAAATGGTGAAAGCATTAAAAAGAACTTCACCGTCAGAATTGCAAATAAAGCAATCATGCTTGTCCTTTGC
>CAZSIY010000032.1:0-10735 GCA_964606825.1 uncultured Oscillospiraceae bacterium
GGGTGATTTTGGCGAGGGATTTGTCTTTTAAAGAAATTTCGGAAATTCGTGAAAAAACAGACCCCGCTCTTGAAATCGAATGTTTTGTGCACGGGGCAATGTGCGTGTCTTATTCGGGAAGATGCCTTTTGAGCAACTATCTTACCCATCGTGACTCAAATCGCGGCGCGTGCTCCCACCCCTGCCGCTGGAAATACTATCTTATGGAAGAAAAGCGCCCCGGCGAATTCATGCCCGTGTTTGAAAACGAAAGAGGCACCTTTATTTTCAATTCAAAAGACCTTTGCATGATAGAACACATTCCCGAACTTATAAAAAGCGGAATTACCAGTTTTAAAATAGAGGGAAGAGTGAAAAACGAGCTCTACGTAGCAACCGTTGTGGGCGCTTACCGCAAGGCGATAGATGCGTATTTGGAAAATCCCGAAAATTTTGCCGTGCCCAAAGATGTGCTCACAGAGCTTACCAAAGTGAGCCACAGGGAGTACACAAGCGGCTTTTACTTTGGAAAACCGAGCGACAAACAGCAGCTTTACACAAGTAACACCTACATTCAAGAGTACACCATTGCGGCGGTTGTAAAAAGCTACGATGCCGCGCAAAAAATCGCCACCTTGGAACAGCGCAACAAATTTGAAAAAGGCGATGTGCTCGAAGTGATAACCCCCGGCGGCGACTCGTTCTCCTTTACTTTGGAAAACATGGAAAACGCCGACGGCGAAAAAATAGACAGCGCCCCACACGCGCAAATGACCGTAAAAATGCCTATTGACAGGCAAGTTGGCGAATATAGCATAATAAGAATGAAAAATAAAAATTACATTGGAGAGTGATTTTGATGAAAAAAACACTTGCGTTGCTCCTTTGCTTTTTAACATCTTGCACCACCGCTTTTTCCTACACTTTTCCCGAACCTGACTGGGGCGCGCTTTACAAAGAGCGCGAGGCTATGGTAAACGAGGCGGAGCTTTCTCTCTACACCGAGGGAGAAAGCAATTTTGCCCCATATTACGGCGCGAAGTTTGAGCCGAGGGCGGGAGTCTATTTGGGTATGACAGTAGACACAATGGCAGATTTTAAGCCTTTGGGAGCGTATCTTACCTACGTTTCTTCAAACGACCACACTGACCTTTACTACCCGTCAAACGTGGAAGTTTCCGCGGCAAATATTATTACCACCGTAGGCTGGAACTACAATTATCTCGACGAGGTTAATTTGGAAAACGTAAAGCAAACCCTCGACAACTTAAATTCCTACGGAAAATTCATGCTCATTCGCTTTGCGAACGAAATGAACTGCTCGCCTTTGGGCGACGACCCCGAAAGATATGTTTCGATTTTCAGGCAGGTGGCGGATTTGATACACAGCTATCCCAATTTTGCCGTTGTGTGGGCGCCAAACGACCTTGGCGCTCTAGACCGAAATTTCGAATATTATTACCCCGGTGACGAATACGTAGACTGGGTTGGCGTGAGCTGTTACAGCCTTAAATATTTTCAAGGCAATATAAACACCGCCTTTAAAGACTCGGTATACTTTATGTCAGGCGACTATTCATGGGCAACAAACAAGCTCAAACCCGTTGTGAAATTCATGAATGATTTTAACGTAAGAAAACCTATAATCATTACCGAGTGCGGCGTGGAAACCGCAAATGTTCACGGCGATACAACGCCGGACTGGACACTTCCCAGAATGAGAAACCTTCTTTACGGCATTATTATGAAGTATCCGCTGGTAAAGGCAATAAATTACTTTAACATTCACAGGGCAAACGAGGCGCAGTGGTACGACATATCGCCATTTGCAGAGGCATCGCAAATTTTCGACGAAGCCAAAAATTCGGGAGCGTATCTGAAAGAACCCAATACTTGGCCGAAATTTGTTTTCACCCCGGCAAATTCGGACGAAACGCTTTTTGCGGAAAACGGCGCCGTAAATCTCTATTCGTTTGCACACGTGCCGAACACAGCAAACGCCGAAGTTAATTATTATGTGGACGGCGCGTGGTATTCGTCGTCAAAAAATTTGCCGTACAAATGCGCACTTGATGTTTCCTCCCTTGTCGACGGAACCCATGAAATAGAGATTAAAACAGTGGGAATGAGCAAAAAATATCACTTTGTAAAACAGGGCACGGCGGTGCTTTTCGGCAATACCGCGCCCATGTACGAAGATGATATAAAAGTTACGATAAACGGCAACGACGTATATTTCGACCAAAATTGCGTTGTGGTTAAAAATCGCACCCTCGTACCCCTTAGGGCGATATTTGAGGCGCTGGGCGCAAATGTTTCCTGGAATAGCACCACAAATACCGTTACCGCAACAAAAAGCGAAACAACAATTTCTCTTTCCATCGGAAATAAGATAATGAAAGTAAACGGCACCGAAAAAGAACTTGACGTTCCCCCTCAGCTCGTGGGTGAGAGAACCCTCGTACCCGTGCGTGCGGTAAGCGAAGGATTAAAATGCACGGTTACATGGAATGAAAACACAAAAACCGTGGAAATTGCGCAGTGAGGCGATTTAACTAAAAGTTGGTGATGAAAGGAACAATCCTCAGGTGCCGCAAGGCTCTCCTTGTTGCAAGGGAAGCTGGCGTCTTTAGGTATTTGAGGGGATAAATCCCCTCACTCACACAATCACAAAAATTCACAAAACATTCACAAAGGAGAAAAATCATGGCATTTTGTTCACTTAAATTTTTCAGCGAATCACTCGGCCGCCAAGCCGAAGTAAACGTAATAATTCCCCAACCGAGCGTAAATGGCGAAATAGGCACCTCTTCCGTGGAAACAACGGGAAAATACAAGTGCCTCTACCTTTTGCACGGCTTAAGCGACGACTACACCATTTGGCACAGAAGAACCTCGATTGAGCGCTACGCCCAAGACAGGGGGATTTGCGTCGTAATGCCCGACGGCGAAAAAAGTTTCTACACCGACATGAAATACGGCGACAAATTCTACACCTACATTGCAAAAGAACTTCCAAAGCTCATTTGCGCCATGTTCAACGTGTCCGACAAGCGCGAAGACAACTACATCGCGGGCCTTTCCATGGGCGGCTACGGTGCCCTTAAAATAGGCCTGAGAGAATGTGAGCGCTTTTGCGCGGCGGCAGGCCTTTCCGCCGTTGCCGACATTGAAGCGAGAAAAGACACCTTTACCGATGCCTACGTTGCGATTTTCGGCGAAAATATGGAAATCCCCGCAGACGAAAACCTCTTCTCCCTTGCCTCAAAACAGAAGAAAAACCCGCTTCGCCCGCGAATTTTCATGGGTGAGGGCCTACAAGACTTTATGTACGACGACAACCAAAAGCTCAAAACCCACTTTGAAAGCCTCGACTACGACTTTACCTATCGCGAGTCGGAAGGCTCTCACTGCTGGGCATTTTGGGACGAATACATTGTGTATGTTTTAGACTGGATGTTAAAAGAAGGTGGCAACAATTAATAAATATTTAACAGTAAAAACAATAGCGCTTGCGCTCCTTTGCATAATTTGCATGGGTGCAATTACCTCGTTTTCCTGCCAAAGCGCCTCATCTTCCGACGACCTTAGCCGCGGTGTTACTGACAAAGTGCTCTCCGTGAGCCCGAAATACCGAAAATCCACCGAAGAGCAAAAGTCGCAAAAAGTAGACGAGGCAAATACTAAAGTGAGAAACGCCGCACATTTTTGCTCGTTTTTGGCGCTGGGATTTTTTGCCTACCTCTTCCTTTCAAGCATAAAATTAAAATTTGCGGTGCCCATAGCCGTTGCGTGGTGCGCCATTTACGCCCTTTTTGACGAAACTCTTCAAAAGCTCTTGGACAACGGCAGAGCCTTTGAAATTTCCGACCTTTTAAAAGATTGCTCCGGCGCGGCGCTCGGAATTGCCATTGCCTTTGGAGCGGCGTTTTTAATAAGGAAAAAATTGTTTACAAAATAAGGCTTGTTTGTTTTTAATCAAGGTGATAAAATAGCAAAAAAGTATTACAGGAGGCTGCTATGAAAACGAAAATCATAGACGGAACTAAAATTACTTTCAACAAAACCGAAATCATGTCCGAGCTTTTCGGCAACCACAGTGTTGAAGCGGTAAAGCTCACTTTTGACGGCGAATTTGACGGCAAAATAGAGATAAAGCACGCGCAGAACAACATTTTAAGCGAGCTTGTGTTCTTCGGTTCATGCGAAATCGGAAAAAACACCGAAGTTGAGATAAAACCCGCAGTGCCCGTGTCGGCATCGCACATTTTTGTGTTCTTGCCGAGCGAAAACGTAAAAATAAAATCGATAGATGTTTTTGAAACCGACGTTGACGAAAACATTGTAACCTACCCCGCCTATCGCGATTTGGAGCTTGACGGCAATTATTTTTTAGACACCGTAAGCGTGTTTTTACCATCCGTCGGCTATTCGCATTACAGCGTTTTCACAAGTAAAAACGGCAGAGATTTTGATCTTTTGGCGGTAAAAAGCAACAACAACCCCACCCCGAAAACGGGCGACATTTACAGCGCAAAAGGCCGCGAGGCACGCTTTGTTCGCGTTTATTTGGAGTATAATTCGTCCTCGCCCTACGCCGTGATAGATGACATTCAATACAGCGGCAAAAAAAGCGAAAATCCCGTAATTTCGGCATACGAACCCAATGTTTGCGACTTTGAAAATTCGCCCTGCAACCACCAAATTACCGAAAAAGACACCTTTGACGAAGTTTACGGCATAATAAAAAGGCGCCTCGGCGAAAAATATTGCGCTTGGTTCGACCTTAAAATCGAAAAAAGCGATAAATTCGATTATTTTAAATTGGATAATTTCGAAAATAAGATCCTCATCACCGCAAACAGCGGCGTTTCCCTTGCAACGGGTTTAAACCATTACCTCAAATATTTTTGCAAGGTAAATATTTCCCAAGTTGGCGACAACGCCGTAATGCCCGAGAAAATTATTCCCCTTGACAAACCCGTGTTTAAAGAAACAAAGGCGAAAATAAGGTACGCTTACAACTATTGCACCCTCTCATATTCCATGGCATTTTGGGGAGAAAAAGAGTGGCGCGACGAGCTTGACTGGCTCGCTCTAAACGGCGTAAATGCCGTGCTCGATGCCACCGCGCAAGAGGAAGTTTGGAGAAGATTTTTAAAGAAACTCGGCTACACCCACGCCGAAATCAAAAAATACATCGCCGGCCCCGCGTATTACGCCTGGGCGTACATGGCAAATCTTTTCGGCTTCGGCGGCCCCGTTCACGACAGTTGGTTTGAAAAACGTACCGCCCTTGCAAGAAATAATCACATGACAATGCGCGCCCTCGGTATTCAGCCTATTTTGCAGGGTTACAGCGGCATGGTGCCGCCCGATATCGCCGCGCATGATGAGAGCGTTGACGTGATAAAACAGGGCACCTGGTGCTCTTTTACGCGTCCTTACATGCTCGTTACCACATCGCCTTGCTTTAAAAAATACGCAGCGCTTTTCTACGAGTCGCAAAGGGAAGTTTACGGCGATTACAGCTTTATGTTTGCCACAGACCCGTTCCATGAAGGCGGAATTGTGGGAGATTTGTCGCTTCGCGACGTTGCAAAGGAAGTTCTCGGCCAAATGCTCTGCGCAAACGAAAATGCCGTTTGGGTAATTCAGTCTTGGCAGCAAAACCCCTCTTCAGAGCTCCTTGCGGGCATTGAAGACATCGGCGCAAAAGATCACGCCCTCGTGCTTGACCTCTACGCCGAAAAGGTACCCAACTACATAAACGGCGGCATGGGCAACGAAAATCACGGCTACAAAAACGAATTTAACAAAACGCCTTGGGTTTTCTGCATGCTCAACAACTTCGGCGGCAGACTCGGCCTCCACGGCCATTTGGACAACCTGGCAAAAAACATTCCTCACGCATTTAACACTTGCGAGAAAATCGCAGGCATAGGCATAACCCCCGAGGCAAGCGTAAACAACCCGGTTTTGTATGATTTTCTCTTCGAGTGTGTTTGGCAAGACAACGCCTCGGAAAATCTTCCCGAAAAAGACCTTACCGCTTGGCTCCACAGTTATTGCGAGCGCAGATACGGCGCAAAAAGCACTTCGGCAATGCAAGCCTGGGATATTTTAAAGGAAACCGTTTATAAATCGGAGCTCAATATGTTAGGTCAGGGAGCGCCGGAGTCGGTGGTAAATGCAAGACCGTCGCTCAAGGTAACTTCCGCATCAACCTGGGGAAATGCCGTTATTTCCTATGCAAAAGACGAGCTCATAAACGCCGCAAAGCTCCTTATAAAAGACTTTGACATTTTAAAAAGCAGCCGCGGCTACCTCTACGACGTGGTAACAATTTGCCAACAAATTCTGTCAAATCGCGCACAAGATTTTTACAATCTCATGGTAGAGGGCGTAACAGACGGCGACGGACAGGCGTTTGAGTTTTATTCTGAAAAATTTCTTGCCGTTGCCGACGAAATGGAAGAAATCCTAAGTTGCAGTGAGTACTATATGCTCGGAAGATGGGTAAATATGGCGAAAGCGCTTGCTGACGGCGCTGACGATTTTTCCAAGCGCCTGTATGAGTTTAACGCAAAATCCCTTATAACAACCTGGGGTGCGTACAATCAGTCGGAAATAGGTCAGCTCCATGACTATTCAAATCGCCAGTGGGCAGGCCTTGTAGGCGATTTCTATAAACCTCGTTGGGAAAAGTGGATTGAAAATTCGCTTGAGAAATTAAACGGCGAACCCGCCGACGAAGGTGAGCCTTTCGAGTGGGAGTGGAATTGGGTAAGAAACGGCAACTCCTACCCCGACACCCCAAAAGAACTCAATCTTGAATTGGTGAAAAATATAATTGACGGATATGAGGATATTTGATTTTTTAAATTAAGGGTTCATTCATATGGGATTAGCTTCGTAAAATGTGCAAATGAGGCAAATCAAAGCCTTCCCCTTGAGGGGAAGGTGGGGTGGGTTGCGAAGCAACTCGGATGAGGTGGCAATAAAAGCTTCTTATCCCCTCAGTCAGCTAACACTAACAGCTCCCCTTACAACAAAGTGAGCCTCACGGTACCGGCGGTGCAGTCCTCATCAGTGCATTTTGCACCATAAGAAAACCTTATGCATTACGATAAAAGCACGCTTACATAAGGCTCCACTTATGGTAAACGCGCTGATTGCCGTTGGCAACCGTTTAGCGCCGACCGAGGCGAAAGGCGAGACAACGTGGCGCCGTTAGACGCCTGAGAGGATAAGAAACCTCTATTGGGCTAATCACCCAACATTTATTTTCAGGAAGTGATAACATGACATTTAAAGAAAAACTCGAAAATTTCTTCTACTACTACAAATGGCACACAATAATCGCAGTAATTGCCGTAGCGCTCATAGGCTATTGCGTACATTCGTCTCTCACAAGCCACGAACCCGACGTTTACATCTCCTATGTTTCCGACGTGCCCGTGTCTTCCGACACAGCCTCTAAAATGGAAAAATCCCTTGCGGAAAATTCCCTTATGAAAGACGTAAACGGCGACGGCGTTAAGCGCTTTCTCTTAGACCCCACCGTTGTCAGCATGGACACTTCCGACGGCTCCGATTACGCAATACTTCAAAAACTCCAGGTGAACATGTTTGCCGGTTCTCAAACCCTTATGCTCGTTCACAAATACGTTGTGGAAGATTACGACGGCGCCTATGAAGATATGTCGGCTTTTGCCGAATACGGCGAAACAATTGTGGGCGAAGAAAACTTTCCCACCGCTGTAAGTGTTGCGGGCAATAAATACCTCGAAGATATGGGAATAAATACCGAAAACCTCTACCTCGCCATCCATCGCCGCACCGAAAAAGACGTGGAAAAAGGCGAACGCAATGCCGAGTATGCCCTCGCCTATGATGTGGCAAAGTTTATTTTGGAAAATTAATTGCTTTTGTGCTAAAAAATTGTGATTTTCGCTTGACTTAATCACAATTTTTTAGTATAATTAGTATGTTGTAATTTTTGCTGGTGTGGCTCAGTTGGTAGAGCAGCTGATTCGTAATCAGCAGATCGTCGGTTCGAGTCCGATCACCAGCTCCAAAAGCGTACTGACACGCAAAATTGAAAACGAAAATCCTCATATCACTTTTAAGGTGGTATGGGGATTTTTTCGTGCGGATTTTCTAAAATATGTGAGCATATATGAACTTTAAAACACCTGTTTTGCGCGGTTTTTAAGAGCAAATGCAGTGCGATAAAACCATTGCTTGACAGAACATAATCCTACTGTACAAACATACAGTCTTCAATCATAATATTTTCGCCGTCAATTATCAAAAGATGTTTCCCGCTTTTTCCGGTACATTTACCGATTACCTTAACCGTTGAGCCTTCTTTTAACGCGGAAACCGCCTCAGTTTGAGATGTGTCAAAATTTAATTGAACAGACCAAAAGTATGTTCCGCTTTTAAGCAATACGCATAGGTTTTTATCATTATTTGTTTTATCAATTTTGTTAACAGCACCGGATACAATCATACCTTTACCTGTATATTTTTCGTCGGCATTTACAATGTTAGCTTCGTACTCCGACATAAGATACTCGGCCGTGTACTGTTGGAATTGTGCATACTGCTCTTTTAAGTAGTTATTCATATTGTTTGCGACTTCTGTATTGGGATATATAAACATAATGTCATTACATATTTCCAAGGCCTCGCCATACTTACCGGCTAAAAAGTTTTCTGTGGCCTTTTCTATTTCTATTTGAGCATTTTCTTCATCTGTTAATCCGATATTTTCGTTTGCACTATTCGTATTTTCGATATTATTTTCTGTTTCTTTGGGCATAGAAACAATAGTAATAAAAATCAGCAATTAGGACATTTTAATGCGTTTTCTGCCATATAATGATTACAATGCGTACATTTGATTAACCTGACACTAACCAGTTGTGTAGAACTTGCTCCGCAATTCGAACATATTCTTAATGTTTTTGAGAATATCGTGCCGCAAGTCTTACATTTTATTTCATTATGTGCAATTTGTTCACTCGATGAATTTTCTTCATATAGATTTTTTCCGCAGTTTTCGCAAAAAAGGGAAGTTTCTTGCACTTCGGACATGATTTTGCATTTTTAGCAACCAATGCACCGCAAACTCTGCATGTTTTTAAATCGCGATATTTTAAATTTAAATTTCGAATAATGGGCTGGTGCACTGCCTGTCCGCTCTTGTTACAAAATTTTGCACTGTCAACAAATTCCGCTCCGCATTTTAAACAATACATAAACTTGTATGCCCCTATTTTAAAGAAAACCAAATTGTTTTTGTATCATTGTAGCTACTTCCGGAGCGATATGTGATTGTAAAATAATCTACTGTTTCATCGGCGACTAAATTTTCCGTATGAACCAAAGTGAAAACATCGGTTTCGCCACCCTCGTACAGCGTTATACCACGATTCAAAAGGCTTGATATGGCATTATACCAAGCATCATAGTTTCCCAGAGGCTTTAATCTGCTTGTAACAGCCTCAGCGTTGTAAATCATATCAGAACAACTTTCCGACAAACTGTATCTGTTTAATTTTATATGGCCGGTTATACAAGACCAATGGTTTGTTGTAAAAATGTTTTCCCCATATTTATCATATATTTCTTCGAGCGTTAAAAATTCATTCAAAGTTAAAGTACAATTTCCATTCGCTTTATCATAATACCAAAAGTCAAATGTAATCGTGCTACCTAATTTGAGCGGGTGTTCTTTTGTGCTGATTGCGGTTTTCACCGCATCGAATTTTTTGCTTTTCTGCGGCAAAAAAGCCTTCGGAGAGCAATATTTTTCCGAAATTTCTATCATAAGGCGCAAAAGAATTTCGTTAAGTTTTGCCGTGCGCAAGGCATCGCCGCTTAAATAAATGTCTTTGAGGCGAATTATCATACCCGCAAGCTCGGCGCTTTGTATAAAAGGCGAAATTTCGCAAGGTGAGTAATCTATATCCATTTTTCGGCACCAATCCACGCTGATTATAAGGCATGTGTATTTTAAGTGATTTTCGGTGAACGTGCGGTAGATAACATTGGAATTTACCACCACAATATCCCCCGCCGCCATGCTGTAGCGCTCGCCGTCCAAAAGAACCCTCGGAGAACCCCGAAAACCAGACGGCGCGCACCGAAGAAAATTACTATCGATTTTACTGCCCGTTCACTTTGTCTGCAAAAGCTTTCGGCGAAATCGGCGTGAAACGTTTCAACGTGGGAAACGTCACCAATGATTTTTCCGTAATCGGCATAAAGAGCGCCCGCGCGGCAAACGGGGTTGCCTGTAAAAACATGTTTGCCGACTAGGCATTATGCAAAAAATGTCGAGCAGATGCGAAAACGGAAAAAACTACTACTATTCGGGCACGTACAGCGGCAATTTCACCTGTATTATAAAGAGTAAAGACCTCGTCACTTGGGAATATGTGTCGCAGCCCGATTTTATAAACGACTCAAAATGTGAAAACGTGACCTACGTTTTGGAAGACAAAGTTTACTGTTTTGTAAGAAGCAAGACGAGAACAAAAGCGGATTTTTAACATATTACGACCTTGTAAACGTCACTTGGGCAATGCCCGTGGAAATTAACGATTGCCAGTCGCGCTCGGATTTTATTTTTTATAAAGTCGAGCTCTACTTCTTCCACGCGCCCGTTGACCGCGAGAATATAAGATTGGCGGAATTTACGCTTGAAAAATATATTTGAGAAAGGCTAAATTCACACAAATAC
>CAZSIY010000033.1:0-10721 GCA_964606825.1 uncultured Oscillospiraceae bacterium
TTATTGTAGAAGGCGTAAACATGGCCACAAAGCACACCAAAGCAAGAAGAGCGGGCGAAACAGGCGGAATTATCCACCAGGAAGCTCCCATCAATGCATGCAAGGTAATGCACATCTGCAATAAGTGCGGCAAACCTACCAGAATAGGCTACAAAGTAATGGCAGACGGCACAAAGTCCAGAATGTGCAAAAACTGCTTGGAAGTATTGGACGACTAATTTATAGAGAGGAGGATTTTCGCACATGACCAGAATGAGAGCGAAATACGAACAGGAAGTTAAAAAAGCTCTTATGGAAAAGCATGGCTATAAAAGTCCCATGCAAATTCCGAAGCTTGATAAAATAGTAATTAATATCGGCGTTGGCGAAGCAAAAGATAATGCAAAGGCTTTAGAGGCAGCAGCTTCCGATTTGGCACTTATAACAGGACAGAAGCCGGTTGTAACTAAGGCTAAAAAATCAGTTGCAAACTTCAAAATCAGAGAAGGCATGAACCTCGGATGCAAAGTTACACTTCGCAGCGATAAAATGTATGAATTTTTGGACAGATTGTTTAACATAGCACTTCCCCGCGTAAGAGATTTCAGAGGCATCAACCCCAATTCCTTCGACGGAAGAGGAAACTACGCTTTGGGTATTAAGGAACAGCTGATATTCCCCGAAATCGATTATGATAAAATTGATAAAATCAGAGGTATGGACATAATATTTGTTACCACAGCAAATACCGATGAGGAAGCAAGAGAGTTGCTTGCATTGATGGGCGCTCCGTTCATAAAGGCTTGAGAGGGGGTATGTCGTAATGGCTAAGAAGGCTATGGTTTTAAAACAACAAAAACCGCAAAAATATAAAACCCGTGAATATACCAGATGCAGAATTTGCGGAAGACCGCACGCATATCTGAGAAAGTTCGGCATTTGCCGTATATGCTTCAGAGAGCTTGCGTACAAGGGTGAAATTCCGGGCGTTAAAAAAGCAAGCTGGTAAGACTTACAAAATGGTAAAAAGGAGGTAGCACAATGCAAATTACCGATCCAATCGCTGATATGCTTACACGTATCAGAAATGCAAATTCTTCAAAACACGAATCCGTAAATGTGCCCGCTTCAAAGTTAAAAGTTGAAATCGCAAGGATTTTAAACGATGAGGGATACATCAACGGTTATGAAGTTATAGACGACGGTCTGCAGGGCATCATCAAGATTAACTTGAAATACGGTGCAAACAAGCAGAAAGTTATCACCGGTTTAAAGAGAGTTTCAAGACCGGGATTAAGAGTATATTCAAGTAAAGAAGATTTACCGAGAGTTTTAAAAGGACTCGGAATTGCCATCATTTCGACTTCTAAAGGTATAATGACCGATAAAGAAGCAAGAAAGCTCAACGTGGGCGGCGAAGTGTTAGCATTCATCTGGTAAAACTTAATTTTCAGGAGGTGAAACAAATTGTCACGTATTGGAAAAATGCCTATCGCTATTCCCGCGGGAGTAACAGTTAACGTAGGCGATAACAATGAAGTAACCGTAAAGGGCCCCAAGGGTACACTTACAAAAGTTCTTCACAGCAATATGATAATCAAGGTTGAAAACAACGAGATTATCGTAGAAAGACCCAACGATGTTAAAGAAAACAGAGCACTCCACGGTCTTACAAGAACACTTATAAACAACATGGTTGTAGGCGTAACAGAAGGATACGCAAAAACCTTACAGATAAACGGTGTTGGTTACAGATGCCAAAAGCAGGGCAAGAAACTTATCCTCACATTGGGATTTTCTCACCCTGTTGAAATGGAAGACGGCGAGGATTACACATTCGAGTCTCCCGATCCCAATACTATCATAGTAAGAGGTATCGATAAGCAGGTTGTAGGTCAGATAGCTGCTGTCGTAAGAGAAAAGAGACCGCCTGAGCCGTATAAGGGTAAAGGTATTAAGTATGATTACGAAGTAATCAGAAGAAAAGAAGGTAAAACAGGCGCTAAGAAGTAAGCCGGAAAGGAGTAAACGATAATGATTAGTAAAAAAAGCAGCAATGCACAAAGAATTAAAAGACATTTAAGAGTCAGAAAAAATATATCCGGTACTCCTGAGCGTCCCAGACTTAACGTATATCGCAGTTTGAGTAACATCTACGCTCAGATTATCGATGACGTAAGCGGAAAAACTTTGGTTTCGGCTTCAAGCCTTGATAAAGAAATCAAAGAAAAGCTCGGTTATGGCGGAAACAAAGCTGCCGCAAAAGAAGTTGGATTGTTGGTTGCTAAAAAAGCACTTGAAGCTAACATAAAGACTGTTGTTTTTGACAGAGGCGGTTACGTTTACCACGGCAGAGTTCAAGAACTTGCCGATGGAGCCAGAGAAGGCGGATTGGAATTCTAAAAAAAGGAGGTAAGAGCTTTGTTAGATAGAATTAATGCAGACGAGTTAGATATAAAAGAAAGAATTGTAAACATCAATCGTGTTGCTAAGGTTGTAAAGGGCGGTAGAACTTTCAGATTTAGCGTTCTCGTTGTAGTCGGCGATGAAAACGGTCACGTTGGCGCAGGCACCGGTAAGGCTGCCGAAATCCCGGACGCTGTAAGAAAGGCAATCGACTCGGCTAAGAAGAACATGATTAAAGTTCCCATGGTCGGCACAACAATCGCTCATGAGATAATCGGTGAATACGGCGCAGGCAGAGTGCTTCTCAAACCCGCCGGCGAAGGTACCGGTGTTATCGCAGGCGGCGGCGCAAGAGCTGTCCTTGAGCTTGCAGGTATCCGTGATGTAAGAACAAAGTCCCTTCGTTCAAACAATCCTAACAATCTTGTTAATGCAACAATCGAAGGTCTTAAAAATCTTAAAGTTGCCGAAGAGGTTGCAGCATTGAGAGGTAAGACAGTAGAAGAGCTTATAGGCTAATAGGCCCGAAACAAGTTAGGAGGATATGACGATGGCTAAAATTAAAGTTACTTTGGTCAAAAGTCCTATCGGTTGCAAAAAAGATCAAATTGCAACGGTAAAGGCTTTGGGCCTCAAGAAAATCAGAGATGAAAAGATACACGATGCAACACCTCAGATAAACGGAATGGTGTCGAAGGTATCTCACTTAGTAAAAGTTGAAGAAATATAAATTAGAAGGAGGTGCCTTAGATGAAATTATTTGAACTTTCACCCAGCGCAGGATCTGTAAAAGATACGAAGAGAAAGGGTAGAGGTCACGGTTCAGGTAACGGTAAAACGGCAGGCCGCGGTCACAAGGGTCAGAACGCAAGATCCGGCGGCGGTGTAAGAGTTGGTTTCGAAGGCGGACAGATGCCGATATACAGAAGACTTCCCAAACGTGGCTTTACAAATATTTTCGCAAAGCAGTACGCTGAAGTTAAACTCTCAGATTTGAACAAATTTGAGGACGGTGCGGTAATCGATGCCGAGGCTTTGAAAAATGCAGGTATAATTTCCAAAGTTTTAGACGGCGTTAAGGTTCTCGGAAACGGAGAAATCACAAAGAAAGTTACAGTTAAAGCAAGCAAGTTCACATCTGCGGCAGCTGCTAAAATAGAGGCGGCAGGCGGAAAGACAGAGGTGATGTAAAGTGTTTAAAACTCTTAGAAATGCGTGGAAAATCCCGGATTTAAGAAATAGAATGCTTTACACCTTGCTAATGATATTTATTTTCAGACTCGGTACGTTTATTCCTGTACCGGGACTCAAAAGCGGAGCATTGCAAACTCTTCTCGGTGATGGAAACAACCTGTTTTCACTTCTTGATGCATTCTCCGGAGGCGCGTTTGCAAACGCTACAATATTTGCAATGAGTATTACACCATATGTAAACTCTTCAATTATTATGCAGCTTCTCACTGTTGCTATTCCTTCACTTGAGAAGTTGTCTAAAGAAGGCGAAGAAGGAAGAAAAGTTATTGCAAAATGGACTCGTTACGTAACCGTAATCTTGGCGTTCATTCAGGCAACAGGTCTTTTCTTCGCTTTAAGAAACGTAATTACAAACCCCGGTATCGGTGGTTACATTACATTGGTTGCTACTTTTACTGCAGGTACGGCGTTCCTTATGTGGCTCGGCGAAGAAATCACCGATAAGGGCGTTGGCAACGGTATTTCAATGATTATCTTTGCGGGTATCGTTTCCAGAATACCTTCAATGATTACCAATGTCATTGCAAACTTTGAAGCAGGCTCGCTTAACATTTGGCAGCTTATAGCAATTGTTGTAATTGCAGTTGTAATGGTGGCATTTGTTGTATTTATCGACAATGCCGAAAGAAGAGTTCCCGTTCAGTATGCAAAGAGAATGGTCGGCAGAAAAATGTACGGCGGTCAGAGCAGCCATATTCCGATTAAGGTTGCTATGGCGGGTGTTATCCCGATTATCTTTGCAATGAGCATTATGACTTTCCCCTCAACTATTATGGGCTTTATGGGTTATAACCCGAGCGCAACAACGTTCTGGGGCAAGTTCTGGAGATTGTTTACCAACACTTCTTGGGTATATGTGTTGCTTTACTTCCTTCTCATCATATTCTTCACATATTTCTACACGGCAATTCAATTTAATCCGATTGAAATTGCTAACAATATGAAGAGAAACGGCGGCTTTGTTCCCGGTATCAGACCCGGAAAGCCCACAAGCGACTATATAAACAAAATTTTAACAAGAACCACACTTGCAGGAGCAATATTTATCGGTATTATAGCTATTTTTCCGATGGTGCTCGGTATGATTATGCAGGTAAACCTCTCAATCGGAGGAACCTCCATGCTCATCGTTGTAGGTGTTGCACTTGAAACCGTTAAGCAGATTGAATCTCAGATGCTTATGCGTCACTACAAGGGCTTTCTTGAGTAGATAAGGAGGACACTATGAGATTGATTATGTTGGGCGCGCCCGGTGCCGGCAAAGGCACACAGGCGGAAGTTTTAAGTGAGAGATTTGGCATACCGGCAATTTCTACCGGCGCTATCATCAGGCAGGCTATCAAAAATGGAACCGAGGTTGGCCTTAAAGCTAAAAGCTATATCGATAAAGGTCAGCTTGTTCCCGACGAAGCGGTAATCGGCATTATTAAGGAAAGACTTGCCGAGGATGATTGCAAAAATGGCTTTATCCTCGACGGTTTCCCGAGAACGATTGCTCAGGCAGAAGCGCTTGATGAGTTTGGCATAGAAATAGACACGGCTTTATCTCTTGAAGTTGATGATGAAATCATTGTCAGAAGACTTTCCGGCAGACGTGAGTGCTCAGCTTGCGGAGCAACTTACCACATAGACAACAAACCTTCAAAGGTTGACGGTGTGTGCGATAAGTGCTCCGGACAGCTTACCACCAGAAAAGACGACAAGCCGGAAACAATCATTGCTCGCCTTGAAGTTTACCACGAGCAAACAGAACCTCTAAAGAATTTCTATGATAAAAAAGGAAAGCTCTTAAAGGTTGAAGGCACAAATTCAGTGGCAACAACTACCGATGCGGTGGTTGAAGCGCTTAATCTTTAATGCCTTCGGAGGCGATGAAGCATGATTAGCATCAAATCAACGGCTGAAATTGCTAAGATGAGAGTATCGGGCAGAATTGTATATGAAACGCTTTGCGAAGTGGAAAAACATATACAAGCCGGAATTACTACAAAGGAATTGGACCAAATCGCAAAAAAATACATCTTGAGTCAGGGTGCTAAACCGTCATTTCTTCATTATAACGGTTACCCGGCAAGTATTTGCGCCTCGGTAAACGAGGTGGTAATTCACGGGATACCGTCGAACCGTAAGCTCAAAGACGGCGATATAATAAGTATCGACGTGGGCGCGGTGAAAGATGGTTTTCACGGTGATGCAGCCAGGACCTTTGCTGTCGGGAAAATAAGCTCCGAGGCACAAAGGCTTATCGACGTTACAAAGCAGAGCTTCTTTGAAGGCCTTAAATACGCAAAGCATGGCGAAAGGCTCGGAAGTATCCAGGCGGCTGTGCAGGAGTATGTTGAGAAAAACGGCTTTGGCGTTGTAAGAAATTATTGCGGTCACGGTATTGGAAAAAATATGCACGAGGACCCCGAAATTCCAAATTACGGAAAAGCGGGTCACGGTATAAGGCTTCAAAAGGGCATGACGATAGCGGTTGAACCTATGGTAACATACGGTGCTTACCACACTACATCGCTAAGTGACGGTTGGACAGTGGTTACGCTCGACGGCTCATTGTCGGCTCATTACGAAAACACAATATTGATAACCGACTCCGAGCCGCAGCTTTTGACGAATTTTTAACAGAGGTGAATATGTTGAATAATCATCTTGGAGAATTTGTTTATGCTGTGGCGGGAAGAGATGCGGGCAGGTGCTTTGTTGCGGTAGATGCAAAAGATAATTATCTTTTCATATGCGACGGCAAACACCGTAAGGCTGAAAAACCTAAGATGAAAAAATTAATTCATGTCCGCTTAACCGGCGATTACGATGAGTTTGTGGCAAACAAACTTGCAAGCGGCGGTGAACTCACAAATAAAGAGATACGATTTGCGATGAAAAAATACAAAAACGCAAATTCGACTTGTTTATAAAAAGGAGGTTGTATCCTTGGCAAAAGAAGATGTTTTGGAATTGGAAGGAACAGTAGTAGAGGCACTGCCTAACGCTATGTTTCAGGTTGAATTTGAAAACGGGCACAGAATACTTGCCCACATTTCCGGAAAATTGCGTATGAATTTCATTCGTATTCTCCCTGGAGATAAGGTTACGGTTGAAATGTCGCCCTATGATTTAACCAGAGGACGAATAACATGGAGAGCTAAATAGGCTTAGATTGAAATAGGAGGTAGCCAAAATGAAAGTAAGACCATCAGTAAAACCGATGTGCGAAAAATGCAAGATTATAAAAAGAAAAGGCAAAATTATGGTTATTTGCCAAAACCCCAAGCACAAACAAAGACAAGGCTGATTTAGTTTTTGTTTGAATTGGAGATTTAAACTTTGCTTGTAGCCGTCGGCGGCAAGGCCGAACACGCAAATACGCAGGTTTTGCCGCCAATGAGGTGCGGCTGTACGGAAAATTCCGTAAACCTCGGCGGTTATGAATATACATTGTTTTAGGTATTATAAAAACAGGAGGTGCTGAAAAGCTAATGGCAAGAATAGCAGGTGTAGACTTACCTAACGAAAAGAGAGTTGAATACGGCCTTACCTATGTATACGGTATCGGTGTAAAGAGCTCAAACAAGATTTTGGCAGAAGCAGGTATAAATCCTGATACAAGAGTTAAAGATTTAACAGAAGACGAACTTGCGAAGATAAGAGAAATCATTGACAGAGATTACACG
Organism: uncultured Oscillospiraceae bacterium; assembly: GCA_964606825.1. GTDB lineage: Bacteria > Bacillota > Clostridia > UMGS1810 > UMGS1810 > CAKSIN01. The sequence continues at coordinate 7,314 of CAZSIY010000033.1, forward strand.
GTTGAAGGTGATTTAAGACGTCAGATTGCACTCGATATCAAACGCTTGATAGAAATCGGATGTTACAGGGGTCTTCGTCACAGAAGAGGACTTCCGGTAAGAGGACAGAACACCAAGAATAACGCAAGAACAAGAAAAGGTCCTAAGAGAACGATTGCAGGTAAGAAGAAATAATCAGGGAGGGATATTAAATGGCTGCTCAGGTCAAAAAAACTCGTAAAAGACGCGAAAAGAAGAACATTGAGCGTGGTGCTGTTCATATTCGCTCCACATTCAATAACACAATAGTTACTATCACTGATGTTCAGGGCAATGCTCTTTCATGGGCAAGCTCGGGCGGTTTGGGCTTTAGAGGCTCAAAGAAGAGCACACCTTTTGCATCACAGATGGCCGCTGAAACTGCAGCAAAAGCCGCTATGGAACATGGCTTAAAGACAGTTGAAGTATATGTAAAAGGCCCCGGAGCCGGCAGAGAAGCCGCTATCCGTGCACTTCAGACAGCAGGTCTTGAAGTAACAATGATTAAAGACGTAACACCCATTCCTCACAACGGTTGCAGACCGCCTAAGAGAAGAAGAGTGTGATTAACAGGAGGTGTAAATAAATGGCACGTTATACTGGCGCAGTATGCCGTCTTTGCCGCAGAGAAGGACAGAAATTATTCCTTAAAGGTTCAAGATGTTATGGCGAAAAATGCGCATTAAACAAGAGAGAATATGCTCCCGGTCAGCATGGACAGAGCAGAAAGAAACTTTCGGAATACGGCTTGCAGCTTCGTGAGAAGCAGAAAGCAAAGAGATACTACGGTGTTCTCGAAGGTCAGTTTGCACACTACTTTGAGTTGGCAAACAAGAAAGCAGGCGTAACAGGTGAAAATCTTTTGCAGATACTTGAAAGCCGCCTTGACAATGTCGTTTACAGACTCGGATTTGCACTTTCGAGAGCAGAAGCAAGACAGCTTGTTGTTCACGGTCATTTCCAGGTAAACGGTAAGAAGGTAAACATTCCTTCATACCTTATTAAAGAGGGCGACGTTATAACACTTAAAGAACAGAGCAGAAGTCTTCCCAAGATTAAAGCAGTTTTGGAGCAGACAGACGGCAAGGCAGTTCCTAAGTGGCTTGACCTTGATACAAACACCATGCAGGCAAAGGTTGTAGCTTTGGCTCAGAGAGATGATATAGACATCGAAATCGAAGAGCATCTCATCGTCGAGTTGTATTCTAAGTAATAAAGCTACCCTCAAAGTTGAAATAATTATGGTTTTTGAATGGAGGGTCAATTTATGATAGAAATGAACAAGCCGAGTGTAGAGAGAGTTGACGATAAAACGGATATAAGATATGCTAAGTTTGAAGTCGAGCCGCTTGAACGCGGCTACGGCATCACTCTTGGTAATTCTCTTCGCAGAGTTATGCTGTCATCGCTCCCCGGGGCTGCTCCGACAAGCGTAAAGATCGACGGGGTTCTCCATGAGTTTTCTACGATCCCCGGCGTTAAAGAAGACGTTACGGAGATTATCTTAAACGTTAAGAGAATTATAGCTAAGTTATATACCGATACCCCCAAAACCGTTACCATAGAGGCAACAGGTGCGGGCGAGGTCTTTGCCAGAGATATTATCACAGACCACGAAATCGAGATTATAAACGGCGATTTGCACATAGCAACATTGAGCGATAAGGCAAAACTCTATATGGAGATTACCTTTGAAAAAGGCAGAGGCTATGTTACAAGCGAGAAGAACAAAGAGAAAATCCAAAACGTTATCGGCGTTATTCCGGTTGACTCCATCTACTCGCCTGTAGATAAGGTAAACTACACGGTATCAAATACTCGTGTAGGTCAGGTGACTGATTTTGATAAGCTCACTTTGGAAATCTTTACCGACGGTACAATCGCTCCCGAAGAGGCGCTTTCTCTCAGTGCTAAAGTTCTCAACGAACACATGAACCTCTTTATCGACTTAACGGAAGATATCGCAAATACCGATATCATGGTTGAAAAAGAAGAAGATAAGAAAGATAAAGTATTGGAACTTACAATCGAAGAGCTTGATCTTTCTGTTCGTTCGTTTAACTGCCTCAAGAGAGCCGGCATAAACACTGTTGAAGATTTGGTATCCAAATCTGAAGGCGAGATGATGAGAGTTAGAAACCTCGGAAGAAAATCCCTTGAAGAAGTTGTTAATAAACTTGCATCTTTGGGATTTGAATTTGCTAAGGATTACGACGAGTAAATTGTCGTGTTTAAAACACACTAAAGGCTGAGAAAATAGTACAAAGGAGGTTAATCTGATGCCCGGTACAAGAAAATTGGGTCGTGCTTCTGACCACAGAGATGCAATGCTTAGAAACTTGGTTACATCTCTCTTGGAAAACGGTAAAATCGAAACAACCGTTGAAAAAGCAAAAGAAACAAGATGCATGGCTGAAAAAATGATTACATTAGGCAAAAAAAATACATTACATTCCAGAAGACAGGCTTTGGCATACATCACCAAAGAGGACGTAGTTACTAAGGTGTTTGCAGAAATTGCTCCCAAGTATGCTGACAGAAACGGCGGCTACACAAGAATTATGAAATTGGGCCCCCGTCGCGGTGACTGCGCTGAAATGGCAATTATCGAACTTGTGTAATTTAATTTGAAAAATACGCATATCGCTTAGGCGGTATGCGTATTTGCATTATATACTGAAATTTTTTCTGTACGCACCGGGTGTTGTGCCGTTTATTTTTTTAAATGTGTTTGATAAATAATATTGGTTTTCAAATCCGTATAGCTGCGCAATTTGCCCGATGGGTAGGTCGCTTGAGCATAAAAGCTTTTCTGCCTTTTGTATACGTATTTTAGTTAGGTATTTAATGGGAGTTGTTCCGGTTGCGCTTTTAAAATGATTTATTATTCCGGGAACTGAGGCTCCGATTTTGAGGGATATTTCTTCGAGAGTTATCTTTTTCTCCAAGTTTTTTTTAAATATTCATGTGCTTTTCTTACAATTTCATCTTTTTGCATATGAGATATCTTGCTCTCTGCTTCGATTTGAGCGAAAATGTCGTTTAGAAATCGATTTTTAAGCTCTTTGTTTTCGACAGGCAGTTTTTCCAATTCGCATAGATAATCCAAAGTCGATAAAAGCCGCGTTTTGTCGGCTATGGCTATTTTTCCCGCGGAATGTAAAATACCGTCGGGATTTTCAAATCGCACGTGGTAAAATTCAAGTTTTACGAGTGTTTTTCTGTTAAAGTATCACAGATGATGAGAAACGCAAAAAGTCTCCGCATTCGGCTGTTTTGTTCGCTTTTTCAATGGTGTATTGCATCTTTCCGCGTTTGATGTAAAAAAGGGATTGCTTTTGTAAAAATCCTTTTTCCAATTCCAATTTTTCTTTTGTTACCAACATACCT
>CAZSIY010000034.1:0-10413 GCA_964606825.1 uncultured Oscillospiraceae bacterium
CCGCATACAACTGCGATGGTTTAAGATATGAAAAAGCATATTAAAATATTCTAATTTATTGAAACAATGTCTTTCATGTCGTACATGCCGGGAGTCTTATCGGAAATAAATTCAGCGGCTTTTATACTGCCGGTGGCAAATATTTCTTTGCTCATTGCGGTGTGCTTAATTTCGATAATTTCGTCATTTCCCGCAAATACAACCTCATGTTCGCCTACAATTGTTCCACCCCTCAAAGAATGTATGCCGATTTCGTATTTGGCGCGTTTGCGCCTCTCACAATGCCTGTCGTAAACGTATTTCGGCGTTTCGGAAAGGGTTTCGGATATTTCATCGGCAATCATCAAAGCCGTGCCGCTGGGAGCATCTATCTTTTGATTATGGTGCTTTTCTATAATTTCAATATCAAAGTTACCGTCCAAAACTTCCGCCGCCTTTTTCACAAGGCTCACAAGAAGATTTACGCCTAAAGACATGTTTGCGCTGAAAAATACCGCAACTTCTTTTGAAAGGGAAACAAGCTCTTCTTTTTGCTCGGAAGATAAACCCGTGGTTGCCATTACAAGCGGAGTTTTGGTGCGCTTACAATAAGACACTACGTTTTCAAAATTGCTCGGGTGAGAAAAATCTATGAGCGCATCTGCCACGGCATCGGTATTTTCAAGCGATGAGCACACCGGAAAAGAATTTTTTTGCTGTGTGTTTACATCACAGCCGAGAACGATTTTTACATTTTCGTTTTCCGAAACAAGTTTCGCTATAACCTGCCCCATGTGGCCGTTACAGCCGCCAAGTATTATGTTTGTCATATGTATTCCTCCAAAAAGAAGATTAAATCAAGCTGTATTTTTTGAGAACGCATCTCAGCTTTTGCTCATTCTGCTCTTCCATTTCGCAAAGAGGCATTCTGAGCGAACCAACATTTTGCCCCATCATATTCATGGCGGTTTTTACCGGAATGGGGTTTACCTCGCAAAAGAGGGCATCTATAAGTTCAAGGTATTTTAGTTGGAGCGCAAGCGCGCCTTTTGTATCTCCCGACAAATATTTTGCCACTATGTCGTGAGTATCTTTAGGAACGATATTCGAAAGCACGGAGATTACGCCCTTTCCGCCAAGCGACATTACAGGCACTATTTGGTCGTCATTTCCGGAATAAATGTCAATATTGTCGCCGCAAAGTTCTGCAATTTTCGCAACCTGGGAAATATTTCCGCTTGCTTCCTTTATGCCGACGATGTTTGCTATTTTGCTGAGTTCTTTAACGGTTTGAGGCGTAATATTTACGCCCGTTCTTGAGGGAACACTGTACAAAATAATAGGAAGGCTTACGCTTTCCGAAACTGTTTTAAAATGCTTTATAAGGCCTTTTTGCGTTGCTTTGTTGTAATAGGGAGTAACGAGCAAAAGTGCATCGGCCCCGCACTCTTCGGCGGCTTTGCTAAGTTTTATGCAATGGGGAGTGTCGTTTGTGCCGGCACCCGCAATAACGGGCACACGACCTGCAACTCTTTCCACACAATATTTAATGGCCGAAATATGCTCTTCGTCGGGCATTGTGGCTGACTCGCCCGTAGTTCCGCAAACAACAATAGCATCAGTGCTGTTTTCTATTTGAAAATCAATAATTTCGCCGAATTTTTCAAAATTAATTCCGTTCTCATCAAACGGGGTAACAATTGCAACCGCGGCTCCCGTAAATACTGTTTGTTTCATATGTTTTTCCTCCGAAAGTAATCGTATCAGTTGTTTTCCTGCCAATATTTAATGAGTTGCTGCGCAATTTGAACAGCGTTTGCCGCAGCACCTTTTCTGATATTATCGGCAACTACCCAAAGGTTTACACCGCTTTCAACGCTCTCGTCGCGGCGAATTCTGCCTACGTAGGTTTCGTTTGTACCTGCGGCGTTTATAGCGAGCGGATAAACGTCATTCTCGGGATCGTCCTGAACAACAATTCCGGGAGCATTTTTCAAAGTTTCTCTGAGCTCGTCAAGGTCGAACTGTTTTTCAAATTCAACGTTTATAGCCTCGCTGTGGCCGTAGTAAACGGGAACTCTTACGGTGGTAGCCGTAATTCTCATGTTGTCGTCACCGAGGATTTTCCTGGTTTCGTTTACCATTTTCATCTCTTCCTTGGTATAGCCGTTGGGAAGGAAAACGTCGATATGAGGCAAGCAATTGCCCGCAATGGGATGAGGAAACTTTTTGGGTTCTTCGCCTTTTAAGCCGTCTTCCAAATCCTTATATCCCGCCATGCCGGCGCCCGATACTGCCTGATAGGTTGAATATACAACTCTTTTAATGCCGTACTTGTCGTGAAGAGGTTTTAAAGCAACCATTGCCTGAATTGTGGAGCAATTGGGGTTCGCTATTATGCCCTTGTTCCACTTGATATCTTCGGGGTTTACTTCCGGAACTACCAACGGAACTTCGGGGTCCATTCTCCAAGCGCTGGAGTTATCTATTACCACGCAACCCTTAGATGCGGCAATAGGAGCATATTTTTCGCTTGTTGAGCCGCCTGCGGAGAAGAGTGCAATGTCTATTCCTCTGTCGAAAGATGTTTCATTAAGCTCTTCAATGGTGTATTCTTTTCCCATGAACTCAACTTTTGAGCCCGCTGAACGCTTTGAAGCGAAAAGATAATAATTTTCTGCCGGAAGGTTCATCTCCTCAAGAACTTTAAGAAATGTTCTTCCAACCATGCCCGTGGCACCTACAATTGCAATATTGTATTTTTTCATTTTTAATCTACTCCCCTTATACATTCTATATTTGTTATTATAGCATTTATATTCATGCAAGTCAAGGTTAAATATGCCGATTATTCAAGTTCAAATGCACCTGTATACAGTTGATAATACTGTCCTTTTTGAGCAAGAAGGTCTTCGTGGTTACCTTTTTCAGCAATTTTACCGTGGTCAAGCACGATTATAACATCGGAATTTTTTACCGTGGAAAGCCTGTGAGCGATTACAAAAACAGTTCTTCCCTTCATAAGAGCATCGGTTCCGCGCTGTACTATGGCTTCGGTTCTGGTGTCTATGGAAGATGTGGCTTCGTCGAGTATCATAACCGGCGGATCAGCAACGGCAACTCTTGCAATAGACAAAAGCTGTCTTTGCCCCTGGGAAAGGCTTGCGCCGTTTTCGGTAAGAAATGTGTCATATCCGTCGGGCAGGCGAGTTATAAAGTCATCGGCACCCACAAGTTTTGCCGCCTCTATGCACTCTTCGTCGGTAGCGTCGAGCTTGCCGTAACGAATATTATCCATAACAGTTCCAGTAAAGAGGTTTGTATCTTGCAAAACAATTCCCAAAGAACGCCTTAAATCGCTCTTTTTGATTTTGTTGATATTTATTCCGTCGTAGCGTATTTTACCGTCGGCAATATCGTAAAATCTGTTTATAAGGTTGGTGATTGTGGTTTTACCTGCGCCGGTAGCTCCCACAAAGGCAACTTTTTGACCGGGTTTAGCATAAATCGAAACTCCGCTTAAAACTCGCTTTCCGGGCACATATTCAAAGTCCACATCGAAGAGGCGAACATCTCCTGTAAGTTTTGTGTAAGAAACGCTTCCGTCCTCCTGATGCGGGTGTTTCCACGCCCAGGTTCCCGTTCTTTCCTTACATTCAACGATTTTTCCGTTTTCTTCCTTAGCGTTCACAAGAGTTACGTAGCCGCCATCAACCTCGGCGGGTTCGTCCAAAAGGGCAAATATTCTCTCTGTTCCCGCAAGACCCATGATAACGGAGTTAAGCTGGCTTGAAACCTGGTTTATACTGCCTGCAAACTGCTTTGTCATATTCAAAAACGGCACTACGATACTTATTGAAAGACCGAGACCCGATATACTGAAATTAGGCACGTTAAAGTAAAGGAGCATTCCGCCGCAAAGGGCAACGGCAACATACAAAAGGTTACCGATATTATTTAGCATAGGTGCCAAAATATTTGCATATTTATTTGCCTTTTCCGACTGGGCAAAAAGCTCATCGTTGAAGCGGTCAAAATCTTTTTCGCTGTCCTCTTCGTGGCAGAAAACTTTGATTACTTTTTGGCCGTTCATCATCTCTTCTATAAAGCCTTCGGTTTTTCCTATGGCGCCCTGCTGAAGAACAAAGTACTTAGCCGAGCCTCCGCCTACTTTCTTTATAACTTTTGACATTATAAACACGCCGAGAACCACCACAAGGGTAAGCCAAAAACAGTAATAGAGCATAATGGCAAAAACCGTTGCCACGGAAATTGACGACATGAGCATCTGAGGAAAACTTTGCGATATCATCTGGCGAAGGGTGTCTATGTCGTTTGTGTAGCGGCTCATGATGTCGCCATGGTGATTTGAGTCAAAATATTTAACGGGCAAAATCTGCATTTTGTCAAACATTTTCACACGCATTTTCTTAAGTGTTCCCTGAGTGATTACAGCCATAAGCTGGTTGTACAAAAATCCCGCGATAAGCGAAAAAACATAAAGACAAACAAGAATTGTAACCGCGGAAACGATTTCTGGTTTTGCTTTTGCCCAGGCGCCACTTGCGCCGTATTTTTCCACAATCGAAATTGCTTTTTGCATGAAAACCGAAGGAATAGCTCCCACAACGGCACTTAAAATTATGCAAAAGAGCGTGAGCGGTAAAAGAACCGGGTAAAATTCAAACATGGTTTTTATAAGCCTTGTTGCAGTGCTTTTTTTGCTATTCTTCATCGTTTTCACCTGCCTTATTTTGTGATGTGTAAATTTCTTTGTATATGTCGTTTGATTTCAAAAGTTCACTGTGAGTTCCCACGGCATCTATCTTTCCGCCGTTCATAACGATTATCTTGTCCGCATCTTCAACGGAAGATGTACGCTGTGCTATGATTATTTTTGTTGTTTCGGGAATAAACTCACGCATAGCTTTTCTTATTTTCGCATCGGTTTTTGTGTCGACGGCGCTTGTGGAGTCGTCGAGAATAAGTATTTTCGGCTTTTTAAGAAGAGCTCTTGCTATGCAAAGTCTTTGCTTTTGTCCGCCGGAAACATTGGCGCCGCCTTGTTCGATGTAGGTGTCGTATCCGTCGGGGAAGGTATTTATAAACTCATCGGCACAAGAAAGCGCGCACGCTTCTTTTATTTCCTCATCGGTAGCATCTTTGTTACCCCATCTCAAATTCTCTTTTATACTTCCGGAGAAAAGGACATTTTTTTGAAGAACCACGGCAACGTTGTTTCTCAAAGTTTCTATGTCGTAATCCTTAACATCAAGTCCGCCTACGCGAACCGTGCCCTCTGTGGCATCGTAAAGACGGGATATAAGCTGAATAAGGGTGGATTTTGAAGAACCCGTACCGCCTATTATGCCTATTGTTTCGCCCGATTTGATATTCAAATTAATATTGGAAAGTGCACTTCGTTTTGCCTTTTTCGAATATTTAAAACTTACGCCGTCAAACTCAACGGAACCGTCTTTAACTTCGAATACGGGATTTTCGGGGTTTGCGAGAGAACTTTTTTCGTCCAAAACTTCGCAAATTCTCTTGCCGGACTCCCACGCCATTGTAATCATAACGCACACCATTGAAAGCATCATAAGTGAATTTAACATCATAAAGCTGTATGTGAGCATTGCCGACATTTGCCCTACGTCAAGAAGCAAGCCTTTTGAAGAGATTACAAGATAAGAACCGAAGCTTAAAACAAACACCATTACAACATACATGCAAAACTGCATAAGAGGGTTATTTACGGCAACAATTCTCTCGGCTACTGTAAAATCATGACAAACGTCTTGGGCGGCATCGGAAAATTTCTTTTGCTCATAATCTTCGCGAACGAAAGATTTAACAACGCGCATACCCTTTATGTTTTCCTGAATGGAACTGTTGAGCCTGTCGTACTTTTTGAAAACGCGCCTGAACATTGGAACCGCATTTAAAGCCACAATAGTGAGCCCTGCGGCAAGAACCGGAAGTACAAACAAGAATATCCAAGCTAGTTTCCCTCCCATTCTAAATGCCATAACAAAAGCAAAAACAAGCATGAGAGGCGAGCGAATGGCAATTCTTATTATCATCATAAACGCAAGCTGAACGTTTGTTATGTCCGTTGTCATTCGCGTTACGAGTGACGAGGTTGTAAATTTATCGATGTTTTCAAAAGAATACATTTGCACGCTGTGAAACATATCTTTTCTCAAATTTTTCGCAAGTCCGCAAGAGGCGGTTGCGCATGTAAAACCTGCAAGCGTTCCGAACGTAAGGGATAAAAGTGCCATTACGGCTAGGCAAGCACCATAAATTCCTATTGTACCCATGGAACATCCGGCTTTGATTTCGTTTACAAGATCCGCAATTACAAAAGGAATAATACATTCCAGCACAACTTCAAGAGCCACAAAAAACGGCGTTAAAATTGACTTTTTCTTGTATTGGCGAATACTTTTTGCAAGTGTCTTTATCATTTGACCATTCCTTTCATTAAAAGATGTTTTCCTATATTGTACCACAAATTTAAACATAAATAAACAGCAAAAATGCTGAAATCGAAAGGCGGAATATCCGCTTGCCGTTTCAGCATTTCAACAAATTTTATGAATTAATTGTAAACCGAGTCTCAATCAAGCACTTCTATCGTGAGTTTTTCTCCCAAATCCTCATTTTTAATGTAGATGTATTTTTGACACGAAACTTCGTTAACGAGTGTTTTAATGTCGTTTCCGTTCACTACGTAAGCACGCTCACCTTTGCCAGTGTTTTTATAAGACAAATTAAGTTCGCAACCCTTTACATTTACGGTAATTTCAGCACCGTTTGACGGCATATAATCGGGCATTTCGATATGAACGCCGCTCGGCGACACTTGAATTCCAAAAGCGTGTTCTATAATACTTCTTATGAGAACCGCTCCGCTTCCCGTGTACCAATCTCCGGCAGACTCACCGTCTATGTAAAACTCCTCATTGTAACAATAGGAGTTTGGCATTACAAAAGAGGTTTTGTTTACGCTCGCATGAGAAATTGGTATAGCCTTTACAATTTGCTCCCAGGCTCTTTTGCCCTCACCCAGCTCAAATAACGCCATAACGGCAAACATTGTGGCATGAATATACGCACAACTGTTTTCATATGTTCCGGGGGTGAGCTCAACAATTCTTCCCACACCTTTCATATCTCTTGCGAAATACGGGGTGAGAGTTTTTATGCCGTATTTTGAATCAAGCACGTCATACGCCTTTAAAATATCATTTTTAAGGGCGGGTTCTCTTTGGATCATGTCGCTTATACACCAGAACGAATACGGGTTTACGCTGTAACGAAGATTGTCGTCACTGTCGCAAAGGCTTCCCACAAGATACTTACCCTCGTCGCCCCAACCGTGAATAAGATGCGTTCTGTCGCCGTCTTTTTGCTTAGCGTAGGTGTTTAATCCCTCTACCATATTTTCTCTGATTTTTGCATAACGCTCGCAGTTTTCTTTGCCTTTACCCGTAAGTTCGAGAATTTCCGTCATTTCTTTTAATGCTTTGTAGAGCTGAAGTGTTGCCATTACACTTACTCCGCTTCCAAATTCCGATTTTCCGTCAAGGCTTTCGCCGAGGCCGCAAATCGCATCGTTCCAGTCGCCATACAAAATTTTCAAACAACCTGTTCTTTCATCGATATTGGAAATGAGGTAATCGATTATTTTAAGCAAATGTTCAAGCACAGTATCTACGCACTTGCTCTTTTCATACTTTGATTTTTTCTCATCTATTATCTTGTAATAGGAACATTTTTCGTCAAGTATAGACAAATCTTTCGTCCAGGAAACATATTTATGAAGTGTCTCTACTATCCAAAGACCCTGGTCGATAAATTGACGTATGTCAAAAGTGGGAATTACGTCATCTTTCGGCGGAACAGAAAACTGTCGCGGTGCTCTGCCGTTTTCCATAATGAAATTGAGCGCAAGAACTATCTTTTCACGGGCATCTTTCGCATCCCACATCAAAGCGGCGGTGAGCTGTTGGAAAACATCTCTCACGCCGAGCAAATCTCCGGCATAGTTTTTGCCGAGGGCGCAAAACGTAACCTGCTTCTGAACGTTTTTCAAAAACTTGTTAAACACATTGTAATTGACGGGAAAATCTTTAATCTCGCCGAAGCCTAATTTCATTCCGCCGAGTTTTCTGTCTTCCTCTTTTTCTCTTGTCAAAAGGTCATTTTCTATGCTTTCGAAATTTATTTTTTCTTCGGATGCTTTGGTAGCGGCATCGTCGTCGTGAACAACCATAAGGCTGTACACCGCCGTTGCTTCTTCGCCCGCAAGCAAATTAAACTTTATTATATCGGAAGCAATTGGAAAATCCGTGGTATTTGCCGCGTAAACTTCTTTTGGGAAAACTCCGTTTTTAAGCGCGGAAGCATTGAAAAGAGTTCTTCCCTTTTCGCCGATGAACACAGACTTTGCGGCAGTAGAGGTTATATTACAGGGGTTTTCGCTCTTTACCGCGCGGTTTATAACCGCAATGTTGGTAACATTTATAACGTCTTGATTTTCCGGGTTGGGATAGCGTTTTATTTTAAACGATCCCCTTTGGTTATACCAACCGTACCTTCTCAAAAGTACCCAAGGGTCTTCGTTATTTGTAAAACGTATCATGGGGTCAATGTAAGACACAACCGAAACATCTTTTTCGCTTTCCGCGGTGTTAATAACGCTGAGCGTGAAGTATATTTTCTTGTCGGAACCCAAATTTGCGCGCAATGCGGCAACACATTCCGAAGTTTCCAAAATATAATATGCGGCGCTTTTGGAATATACACAATAGCGCGAAACGTCGTCGGGTTCAAACATATGCTTGGTGGCTCCTGTAACCGAAATAGGTACAACACGACCGTTGTCATTTACTCTCAGCCAAAAATCAACCGAGGGTTCCTCGGCCACGGAAGCCGTTCTTAAAATAACCATATTGCTCTCGCAAGCGTTTATGTGCCCGTTCGAATGTGCCCAGAGGTTTAATCCATCTGTTTCGTAGGGGTAGCGCGCTTCGCCGTTTTCTCTCTCAAGGCAGAGAATATCGCTGTCGTTTAAATAAAAAGTGTTTTCGGGCAAACGGCATTCGCTTTCGTTTTTGTTTTTCAAATTTTTAATATCGGAAAGTATTTCAAAAATTCTCTCTTTCATTCCTATCTCTCCTACTTTATAATTCTTGCTATTCTGTCTTCGCCGGATCCGAAGCGAGTACAATATATAACTTTATCTTTTATTGAAATAATGTCAAAGGCGGTTTCGTTGTATGTTCCGAATTCTCTGTACGGGCAAGCGGGATCCCACTGACCGTGATACAAGCCCGACGCCGACTGGGTATCTATGGAAACCATTTTGCCGTCATATACGATATTATCGTAGTGCAAATGACCCGCAACGGTTGCCAAAACATTTTCGGCGCGCTGAATAATTTGCCACATTATTTCACCGTTCATCATGCCTTCGTTTCCACTCATGCAATCTGGAAAATGCCCTTTGTTTCTGAGCGGTGCGTGAGAAAACACAATAACTTTTTTATCGGTTTTTATAATTTTCTTAAACCATTCTATCTGTTTTAAAGAAAATCCTATTCTCTGCGGATAGAGCGGTGCTCCCTCGGCGTCGAATATATCGTCAACATCGGAAGTATTTAAGAAAACAAAACGATATCCCTCTTCTTCAAAATCGGTATAGTAGTAATTTTCCTTTGTAGGGTTGTTTTTCATGCATATCGAATGAAGAGCCTCGGGACTTAAATAAAACTCGGAAACATGAGGTTTCTTCTCGCCCTCGTAGCTCGGAAAACTCTTTAAGGGTTCGAAAAGCGGTATTGTACAATCGTCGTGGTTTCCTATGCAACAGTGCGTGGGAATACTAAGAGCATAGAGGGCATCCATCATCTCGTAAAAAGACTCATGAGCTTTTTTGGGGTCGTCGTTGTAGTCGCAACCCAAATCTCCGCCGCAAACAACGCATTTGAGCTCGGGAAGGCGGTCTATTATGTACTGCATGGAAGCTACCGCATCAACGGCAGACTCGAAATCATCGGGAGCGTAGTCGTCATGCTTGGGGCAATCCCACTCCGACAAACCGTTGTGCGGGTCTGTATAAAAAATGAAATTGAGCGGTGCACCTATTTCTTTTACTTTCTTTATTTTTTCATCATAATGGTCGGTTAAATAAGATAAATCTTTTTTCATTTTTCAGCCTCCGTGTATTTTATATAAAATCAACACGAGTATTATATATCCCGCTTTAATTTTTGTCAATAGATATGTAAAATTTAAGTAAAATAGTACTAAAATTTCCCACTATTGTGCAACAAAAAAATTCGCCGACGAAATTTTACTTTTTGCTGGCAAAATTCGACTTTTTATGCTACAATGATTACAACACACATACAAGGAGTGCTGAAC
>CAZSIY010000035.1:0-10396 GCA_964606825.1 uncultured Oscillospiraceae bacterium
GAAGAAGTGCTCTATCCGGCAATGGAAGATTTTGCCCTTGATATAATAATAGGCAAAGGCCCCTCGGCGCGCTCTATAAGGCTCGACTTGCCGTCTTTTACCCTCATAGGCGCAACCACAAAAGCCGGCAATATGACAGGTCCTCTGCGCGACCGCTTCGGCGTGATATCAAGGCTTGAACTCTACTCAACGCAAGAACTTACGGAAATTGTTTTGAGAAGTGCCGATATTTTGGGTGTTTCCATAGATAAAAACGGCGCTGCGGAAATCGCATCGCGCTCCAGGGGAACCCCGCGAATTGCAAACCGCCTCATAAAGCGCGTGAGAGATTTTGCCACAGTTTTGTCCGACGGCAATGTAGACGAGAAAATCGCCCGCGAGGCGCTTTCAAGGCTTGAAATTGACGAAATGGGTTTAGACTCTACCGACAAAAATATGATACTTACCATGATAAAAAGTTTCGGCGGCGGCCCCGTGGGGCTCGATACCCTTGCCGCAACAACCGGAGAGGACTCCAACACAATAGAAGACGTGTACGAGCCGTACCTCATGCAGCTGGGATTTATAAACAGAACCCCGCGCGGAAGAATTGCCACCAAACTTGCTTACGACCATTACGGAATACCATTTGAAAATGTTACGAATTGAAAAATTAATGTTACAATTTGCTGACACTTTTTCGATTTTTTCGCAGGAAATTTAAAAAGTATAGTATAATTGCTTCAAAGCGTGTTCGCTTTAGAACATGCCGTACATTATGTGAATTTGGGATGATGTGATGAAAAATATACTTAAGATAATGTTTGCGGTGCTCTTTGTCCTTGCGACAATTACTGCTTCCGCCGACAGCAAAATAAAACTTTTTGCCGACGATAAAAAAATAGAAAGCGACGTGGCGCCTTTTATATCAAATGACAGAACTTTGGTGCCTGTAAGATGCATATTTGAGGCTTTCAACGCCGAAGTGGATTGGGTTGATGCTACGAAACAGGTTATAATAAAATCCGCGGAAAACAAGATGATTTTGTCTGTAAACAGCAAACGCGCGTATTTTAACGACGCAATAGTTACGCTCGATACCGCGCCCGTTATCGTAAACGACAGAACCTTTGTTCCCATTCGCTTTATCTCGGAAAAATTGGGTTACGACGTGGTGTGGGAAGACAGCACAAAATCCGTGAAAATATATTCTCCCAAAATGGAAGAAACCGAGAAGAAAATGACGATAACAAGCGTAAACGCCGTAAAAAATTCAAAAAGCACCACGGTTACCGTAAATGCCGAAAATTTTGTGAAACCCACAGTTTCAAAGGCGACAAACCCCGCAAGATATATAATGGATTTTCCGGGGGCAGTGCTTAAAGGCGGCGACTCCAAGATAAAATTCAATCAAAACAAAGATATTTCGGAAATAAGATATGCCGAGCACGATGGGTATGTGAGAGTCGTAATAGAGTCTGCCGGTGAGGCAAAATACAGCCCGAGCTATTTTGACGGCGGTATTTCGGTGGAAATAAGCGGCAATTTGTCCGTAGCCGACACCGAGGTAAAAGTGCCTGTTAAAACAGACAAGCCTCTTGTTGTGATAGATGCGGGCCACGGCGGATGGGACAGCGGCGCTCTCGGAAAAAACGAACACGGTGAAACAGAGCTTAGGGAATGTGATGCAAACCTTGCAATAGCCAAAAAAGCTCAGTACTATTTGGAGTCGGCGGGAGTGAGCGTTTTGATGACGAGAACTTCAGATAAAGCTCTCGGAGATACCGAAATGGCGGATCTTTTAAAAAGGAGCGAAATCGCAAACAGCGCAAACGCAACCCTTTTTGTAAGCATACACAATAACTCTTTTACAAATTCCGAGGCGTCGGGAACCATGGTTCTCTATGCCGATACGGAAAACAAAGGCGACTACGGCGTTACAAGCAAACAGCTTGCAAACGATATCTTATCGCCGCTTGTAGGCGCCATGCAACTTTTAAACCGCGGCGCGGTAGATAGCCCGAAAATGGTTGTTTTGAAAAAAACAGACATGCCCTCGGTACTCATAGAATGTGGATTTGTGTCATGTCCTAAAGATCGCGCGATATTAAAAGACGATGCCATGATAGACAAAATCGGCGCTGCAATCGCATCGGGAATTTCAAAAACTCTCGGCAGAATAAAATAAAATGCAAAAAAACTTGTAATAAACGCTTTTTTGTGTTAAAATAAATAATATGTATGTGACGAACCGCAAATAGAGGTAATTTGAGCTCGTCATGCCAAACGCACCACACGGAAGGGGACGAAACACTTTGAAAGATTTAATAGCGAATATAAGGAAAAATGCAGACTCGCTTCTCGAGAAAATTTCCACGGTTGAAGAACTTGAGGAACTCAGAGTAAAATTTCTCGGTAAAAAAGGTGAGCTCACAAGCGTTTTGAAAGGCCTCGGAAAAGCATCTCCCGAGGAAAGACCGGTTATAGGTCAGCTTGCAAACGAGGTGAGAGCCTTTATAGAAAGCGAAATAAACGAGAAAAAAGAATTGCTTGAAAAGAAAAAACTCGAAGCAAATCTCAAAAAAGAGGTTATAGATGTTACCATGCCCGGTAAAAAAGAGAGTATAGGCGGAAGGCATCCTTTGAGCATAACCCAGGAAAGACTTGTGAGCATTTTCAGAAATATGGGATTTTCTGTTGTTGAGGGCCCGGAAGTAGAGCTTGATTACTACAACTTCGAAGCTTTGAACATTCCAAAAAACCACCCCGCAAGAGATACCCAGGATACTTTTTATATAAATGACGACGTTGTTTTAAGAAGCCAAACTTCACCTGTGCAAGTAAGAGTTATGGAAAAAACAAAACCGCCGATAAGAATTATATCTCCCGGAAGAGTTTTCCGTTCGGACGCGGTAGATGCTACTCACTCCCCGGTTTTCCACCAGATGGAAGGCCTTGTGGTTGATAAGGGAATAACAATGGGCGACCTTAAAGGCATGCTCGAACTTTTCATAAAAGAACTCTACGGTCAAGAGGCGAAAATTCGTTTCAGACCTCACCACTTCCCGTTTACCGAGCCCAGCGCCGAAGTTGACGTGTCTTGCTTTGTTTGCGGCGGCAAGGGTTGCAGAGTTTGTAAACAGGAAGGCTACATAGAGGTTCTCGGAGCCGGAATGGTTCACCCGAAGGTTCTCGAACAGTGCGGAATAGATACGGAAATTTACAGCGGATTTGCTTTCGGAATAGGCATAGAAAGACTTGCCATGGGCTCTTATGAGATAGACGACATGCGCCTTCTCTATGAGAACGATTTAAGATTTTTAAAGCAGTTTTAATTCTTTGTAAATATCCGAGAAAGGACAGTTGTTATGAAATTTCCAATTAGCTGGTTAAATGATTATGTTGATATAAAGGACGTTGGTGCAAAAGATTTCGCTCATGCGCTCACCATGTCCGGTTCTAAAGTAGAGTGCGTTACAAACGCAGGTGAAGAGATTAAAAACGTTGTTGTGGGAAAACTTCTCGAAGTTACCAAACATCAAAATTCCGATCACCTTAATATTTGTCAGGTTGACATCGGCGAGGGCGTTACCCAGATTGTAACAGGCGCTCAAAATATTAAAACAGGCGATTATGTGCCCGTAGCAAAACACAATTCCTACCTTCCCGGCGGAATACATATCACAAAGGGCAAACTTCGCGGAGAAGTGTCAAACGGCATGCTTTGCTCTTATGAAGAGCTCGGCCTCGCAAAAGAGGACGTTCCCTATGCCGCAGATGACGGAATACTCATTCTTCCCGAAGCAATAGAGCCCGGAACCGATATAAAAGACGTTTTCGGCCTTGATGAGGACGTTGTTGAATTTGAAATTACATCAAACAGACCCGATTGCTTTAGCGTTATAGGCCTTGCAAGAGAAACCGCTGTAACATTCGGCAGACCCTACGAAATAAAAAACCCCGTTGTAAAAGGCGGATGCGGAAATGTTGAAGATATGGCAAAAGTTACCGTAAAAAGTGGCGATTGTATGAGATACGCCGCAAGAGTAATAAAAAATGTAAAAATCGCAGAGAGCCCCAAATGGCTTAAAGACAGATTGCACCTCAGCGGCATAAGAAGTATAAACAACATTGTCGATATTACAAACTACGTTCTCCTTGAATACGGTCAGCCAATGCACGCGTTCAATTTGGAAGACTTGGAAGACGGCGAAATTATCGTAAGAAAAGCCGAAAACGGCGAAAAAATAACAACTCTCGACGGCGAAGAAAGACAGCTCGACGAGTCTATGCTCGTTATCTGCGACAAGCACAAGCCAGTGTGTGTTGCGGGCGTTATGGGCGGCGAAAATTCGGAAGTAAGAGAAACTTCAAACGCCATTTTGTTTGAGTGCGCCACTTTCGACGGCCCTTGCGTAAGGCTTGCGGCAAAGAAACTCGGTCTTCGCACGGAGGCTTCGTCAAGATATGAAAAAGGTCTTGACGTAAATAACGTTATCCCGGCGCTTAACAGAGCTTGCGAACTTGTGGAGCTCCTTGGAGCGGGCGAAGTTGCCGACGGCACGATTGACGTGGTAAATTGTGATTATAAACCCACCGTTATAAAATTCAGACCCGAAAAGATTAACGCTTTCCTCGGCACAAATATTTCAAGCGATGAAATGGTTAAAATTTTAACCTCGCTCGAATTTAAAGTAGACGGCGACATGATAACCGTTCCATCTTTTAGACCCGACGTTTTGCGCGAAGCTGACGTTGCGGAAGAAATCGCGAGAATTTACGGTTACAACAGCATAGAGTCAACTCCTCTTCGTGGCGAAACCACAAAGGTTATAAAACCCGTAAATCAAGTGGTGGAAGACGTTGTTCACTCTTGTCTCGTGGCGCACGGACTATACGAAACACTCACGTTTTCGTTTATCGGCCCCAAACTCTTAGAGCAAATAAACACAAACGACGAAAAGCTCAAAAAAGCGGTTGTTATAACAAATCCCTTGGGCGAAGATACTTCTATTATGCGCACAACGCTCATTCCCTCTGTAATGAGCACTCTTGCATTAAACTATGCAAGGCGCAACGAAAGCGCAAAGATTTACGAGCTTGCAAACGTATATATTCCCGTTGATGGCGAAAAGCTCCCCGACGAACACAAAAACATAACCATGGGAATGTACGGAAATTGCGACTTTTTCGACATGAAAGGCGTTGTGGAAGAGCTTTTGGAAGCTCTTAAAATCAAAGATGCCGACTACGTTCCCGAAAGCGAAAATACCACTTTTCATCCGGGAAGATGCGCAAATCTTGTAAAAGACGGTAAAAAAATCGGCGTGTTCGGCGAAGTGCATCCCACAGTTTCCAAAAACTTCGGAATTGACGAGAGAGTGTACATCTGCGAGCTTGATTTAAACACTTTGATTACTTATTACAACGACGACGTAAAATATAAGCAGCTCCCCAAATATCCCGCCGTTTCGCGCGATATTGCAATGCTTATAGACGATGAAATAAATGTAAGCAAAATCGAAAAAATCATCAAGAAAAATGCGGGAAATATCCTCGAAGGATACACACTTTTCGACGTGTACAAGGGCGCTCAAATCCCCGAGGGCAAAAAGAGCGTTGCGTATTCCGTTACTTTCCGTGCGGAAGACAGAACCCTTACCGATGACGAAATTTCCGCCGTATTTGAAAAAATACTCACAAATCTCAAACAGCGGCTCGGCGCACAGCTGAGATAGGCAAAACAAGTGCCTGCCGTCTGTCGGCGCCACTGTAAACATATTTCGAAAGGATGGTATGTTATGGATCATATTCAAGAAACATTAAAAGTGTGTTTGGACAATGACAGTGAGGGAAAAGTAAAAGAAACTTTCAAAGTGGTGTATGATGCACTTAAAGTGAAAGGTTACAACCCTATAAATCAAATAGTTGCCTATATTATGTCCGGTGATCCGACATATATTACAGGGTACAACAATGCGCGCAATCTCATGAGCAAATTGGAGCCGGACGAGATACTTGAAATACTTGTAAAATCATATTTGAAAAATATGTAAGAAAACTTAATGTTCGGCGCGGCTTTTTTGCCGCGCCGAGCCAAATGTGAATTAAATACGAAATACAAGGTGCGTCTATGAAGAACACAAAAAGAAACACAGCGCTTACCGCTTGCTTTATGGTTGCGGCAACTTTGCTCGCAAAGGTTTGCGGTATGCTTCGCGACATACTTATTGCTGCAATGTACGGCACAAATACGAATGAGGCAATAGCTTTTTCAGGTGCGAGCCGAATACCCCTTTTGTTTTTTGACATAGCTTTGGGTTCGGCGGTTACAAGTGCCTTTATTCCCATTTTTAACGAATATCTTGAAAAAGACGGTAAGAAAAGGGCAATTGAGTTTTCGAATATGTTTATAAATCTCATTGCTTTGGTTACCGTGGTTTTGTCTGCTCTCGGAATGATTTTTTCGAGGCAAATAGTAAATATTATCGCAGGCGGTTACGACGAAGAAAAAATAAGGCTTATGTCGTCTCTGGTGATAATTATTTTCCCAACAATTGTTTTCACCGGCCTTGCATATTGCTTTGTGGGCATATTGCAGTCGCTGGGCGAATTTTATGTTCCGTCGATAATAAGTTTGGTGTCGAACGGATTTCTTATATTATACCTGATTATTTTTAAAGATAAATTCGGCGTTAAAGGCGTTGCGGCGGCAATGACCGTTGCGTGGAGTCTTCAGCTTTTCGTGCAAATTCCCTCACTTTTGAAAAAAGGGTATCGCCACAGCTTTTGCCTATCTTTTAAAGACGAAGGCATTAAAAAGGTGTGTGCTCTCGCTTTGCCCATAATTTTGAGTACATGGGTTCAACCTATAAATAACCTTATAAACATTCGCTTGGCATCCGGCCTTGATGACAGCGGTTCCGTTGCCGCTTTGGACTATGCAAATAAGCTCTATATAATTCTTGTGGGAGTGTTTACATTTTCCGTTACAAACCTTATCTTCCCCTCGCTTTCAAGGGCGAGCACAGAGGGAAATACGGAAAAATTCGCCTCGATTACATCTATCGCGATAAAATATATTATTTTGATTATTGCGCCTGTTATGGCGGGATTTATAATTTTAAGCACGCCCATTATAAAACTTTTCTACGAAAGGGGCATGTTCGATGCCCATTCAACCTACCTTACCGCAACCGCGCTCATGTTCTATTCGTTTGGAATGCTCGGATATGCGGTTCAGGAAATTTGCAATAAAGCGTTTTATGCCACGCACGACGGCAAAACCCCCATGGTGGTTTCCGTTTGCGGTATAACGCTAAATATTGTTTTAAGCGTTATCTTGGTTTGGGGTTTCGGATGTACGCATTGGGCGCTTGCTTTTTCAGCTTCCGTTGCCGCAAATCTAATGGGATTTTGCCTTTTCGGCTTGCTTTGCAAAAAAACAAAGGGTATATTAAATAAAAATCTTGCCTTGTTTTGCTTAAAGATTTTCGTTTCAACCTTCGTTATGAGCGTTGCCGCAATATTTGCTTCAAAGATTGTAGGAAATTCTTCAAAGATAATTTCCGTTTTCGTTCCCACAATTGTGGGCGCGGCGGTGTATTTTGTGATGTGCTTGGTGTTTAAAGTAAGTGAACTTTCGGATATATTAAAAGAAGTGATTAAAAAAATAAAAGGAGGTGCTTAAAGCGTGAACAAAGGAGTTATATTAACGTTTTTAACATACGTTGTAAATTCGTTTGCCTCATGGTTTGACGGCAGTATTTTAGGAAAAACCGGAAGAGCGGTCGGAAAATTGTAGAAAAAGATTTTCCCCGGCAGTTTTTTTGCCACTTGGTTTTCAAACGCTCCGGGAAAATACACATATCGTGACGGCAGTGCTGTTTTTCGCTTTGTAAGAGGCATTTTTTCAAAAATCAAAAAAATCGGAGCCGCCGTTTTTAACTATTTCGGAAAAAGCGCCGTTGTTTCTGCTTTTAACCGATATTTCGACGGTTTTTTCGATTACAGCATCGCCCATTACGGCGTGTACGGAATTTTTGCGTCGGCGGTTTATGCTTTGGGCGCGCTTGTCTTGAACGGAGCGGCGCCGAGTGCCCTTGTTTTGGGTATTTTCGCTCTGTCTGTTGTTTGCGTTTTGCTAAATCGCTCAATTGTTCAATTGGTTTCGGGAAGTAAGGCGGCAAAATGTTTTTTTGTCTACCTTAAAACAGATATAAAAGGCTCCGACGAGGCAATAGGCCTAAATTGGGTATCGTATGCGGTGTTTGCGCTTTTGGGAGTTTTAAGCGGAGCTCTCACTTTAAAATTCGGCATAATATACGGCTTTGGAGCAACGGTTGCGGTTGTGTTTGTTGCGGCGGTTATATATAACTTCCGCCTCGGCGTTTATGCAGCTTTGGCGTTTTTTGCATTTGCGCCCACCATGGCTGTTGTAGCTCTTATGCTCCTTTCTTTGGCATCACTTTTCATTCGTTGGTGTACCGATAATGATTTTAAATTCAACAGAACCGCTCTTGATATTCCCGTTGCGTTTTTTATAGCGGTGATGTTTGTAGCTTCGCTTACAAGTTTTGCACGCTCAAGCAGTATAAAAATCTTTATGGTTTATTTTGTGTTTACAACCGGTTTCTACGCTGTTACAAACACATTTGACAGCTTTAAAAAGATTTTTCCGGTGATTATGGTTATGCTCATTGCCGCTCTCGGTGTGTCGGCTTATGGAATATATCAGCATATTTTCGGTTTTGCCGAGGGTACCACATGGACTGATACAGATATGTTTAAAGACATTGCCACCCGCGTTGTTTCAACTTTTGAAAATCCCAACGTGCTCGGCGAATACCTTCTTTTGCTCATTCCCGTAGTT
Organism: uncultured Oscillospiraceae bacterium; assembly: GCA_964606825.1. GTDB lineage: Bacteria > Bacillota > Clostridia > UMGS1810 > UMGS1810 > CAKSIN01. Next base: position 8,852 of record CAZSIY010000035.1, read on the forward strand.
GCGGCGCTTTTTCTCTCCGTTAGAGGCGGCGCGGCAAAATGTGCAAATCTTGCTCTCACCGTGGCTCTAGGACTTTGTATGATATACACCTATTCCCGTGGAAACTGGCTCGGACTTATTTTCGCGGCGATAGTTTTTGTGCTTTTCTACGATACGCGCCTTGTGTGGCTCGGCGTGGTTGCTATACTTCTTGCGCCGCTTTTCGTTTCGGCAACGATAATTTCTCGCTTTGCCAGCATCGGAGATACAAAAGATACCTCCACTTCTTACAGAGTGTATGTTTGGCTCGGAACGCTCGCCATGTTAAAAGACTATTGGATTTGCGGCATAGGCCCCGGAAGCGATGCTTTCAACATGGTGTATCCCCATTATTCCTACGCGGGAATTGTGGCGCCACATTCTCACAACTTGTATCTTCAGCTTCTTGCCGAATACGGCATTGTGGGATTGGTTTCGTTTTTGATTATAATTTTTGCTTTCTACAAAGCGGTAATATCCAAGATAATAAAACTTAACCGCGGCGTAGAAAAAGCCGTTACCACAGCTCTTGCGGCGGGAATTTTCGGATTTTTGGTGCAGGGCATGTTTGATAATGTTTGGTATAATTACAGAGTGTTCTTCATGTTTTTTGCACTTCTCGCTCTTACACTATCGTGCGTAAATGCGGCAAAAAGGGGGAAGCGAATTGATTAAGGTTTTAAATGTTATAAGTGATACGAATATCGGCGGTGCGGGAAAATGCGTGCTCACTTTTTTGAAGTATTATTCAAAAGATGAATTTGACGTTTGCACGGTAATTCCCAAAGACAGCCTCCTAAAACCGGAAATCGAAAAGCTCGGCGAAAAATACAAAGAGGTGGATGCCCTTGCCGATAAATCCCTTGATTTTAAGGCGGTAGGCAAACTTTTGAAAATTTTCAAAGAGGAAAAACCCGATGTTATCCACTGCCATGCCGCTATGAGCGCGCGCATAGCGGGCAGGCTCTACAAAAAGGCGAAAATCGTGTACACGCGCCACAGCGTGTTTGAGCCGTCAAAGGCGATTTCAAAAGGACTTGGGAAAAAAATAAACGGCTTTGTGAATAACGCCACTGCCGATAAAATTATAGCCGTTGCTGAGGCGGCAAAGGAAAATATCGTAAAAACGGGGGTTGACCCTCAAAAAATTGTTGTTGTGCAAAACGGCGTTGAGCCGCTTGTCTCCTTGCCCGACAGTGAAAAGAGAAAAATTCGCTCGGGGTATAATATAAAGGAGAGCGACTTTGTTCTCGGCATTGCCGCAAGGCTTAATGAGGTAAAAGGGCATATATATATATTAGAAGCGCTAAAACGCCTCACAGACGACGGAATAAACGCAAAACTGATAATTGCGGGCACCGGCGATTATGAGGCTGAAATACGCAAAAAAATAAGTGAGCTTGCTCTTGAAAAAAATGTAATTATGGCAGGCTTTGTAAAAGATGTTTCGCGGCTTATGAACGTAATTTCCGTAAGCGTAAACGCGTCTTTCGGCACTGAGGCAACAAGCCTTGCTCTCCTTGAGGG
>CAZSIY010000036.1:0-10369 GCA_964606825.1 uncultured Oscillospiraceae bacterium
GATACTATACAACTATTTTTGCAATATTTTAAAAGTAACCTCAACCTCTTGAATTTCTTCTTCAAGGCGCGCGTTTTCCGGCAGATTTTTAAGTTTTACCTTAACCGTGTCGCCGTCTTTCACATGCGAAACATCAATCTTTTCGGTTTCAAGCTCGTCAATATTCAAAAGCTCGCGCTTATCGCCTATAACAGAAAGTTTTGAAGGTTGGATTTTTGAAACCGAAACCTTTTCCCCACGGTTATTCGCGCTGTTTGAAAGTTCGGCTTTTATTTGCAAAGTTTTATTCTGAAAAATATTATATTTAAGTTCGGTATAGGTTATGTTTGTACTTACGCGGTCATCTTCAAAGCTATTTCCGTCCTTATCGTAAAGATGAATTTTATATCTTCCCGAAATCGTATCCGATGCTCCGGTAAGGTCTGTGGTGATTTTTGCGGTTTTTATTTTTTTCACAATACTTCTTGCACCTGTGAGCCTGATTTTAAGAGGCGAATACTCCACGCTTTCGGCAATAAATCCGTCGGCGGGTTTTCCGTGAACATCTATATCTATATCTTTTTCAACGGTTATTACGTCATCTACCACAACGTTTACGCTGTACGGCGATTTTGAGGTAAGCTCTATTCCGTCGATATTGAAATTCACCTTAAGTGTAAGGCTGTAACTTCCGGCGCTATCGGCATCGGTCATGTCTACACTGCACAAAATATCGTCTCTTTTAAGTTTGGAAACGGTGCTTCTTTTGCCCTTTATTTTTATATCCGCGGTTTCGGCGCTTGTTGAGAGCATGGTGAGCTTACCCGAGTCGAAATCCTCCGACTGATACATAAATTTTATGGGCACTTTTCTTATTGTTGTTTCAAACATGGGGTTTATTTGATACACCACGTAAACCCACACAACGACGGCACAAAGAAAAGAAATTCCCGCCATAAACCACTTAGTTTTAAAAATTTCTTTCATTTTTTCTTCACCATCCACTGAGAAATTTTGCTTACAAAGCCAAATTTCGGCGCTTCCTCGCTGTTTTGCGAGTTGTCGCTACCCATGAGGCGAACTATAGTATTTTTAAGCTCGTCAACACTTACATTTCTTCTGAGGCCACCGTCTATCGCTATTGATATTTTACCGGTTTCCTCGGAAACCACCACCGATATGCAATCAGCAACTTCCGAAACGCCTATTGCGGCTCTGTGCCTTGTTCCGAGCTCTTTTGAAAAGCTGTTGTTTTGAGTAAGGGGCAAAAAGCACGCGGCGGCGCGTATTCTGTTTCCGCCGATAACTGTTGCTCCGTCGTGAAGCGGCGTGTTCGACATGAATATATTAATTAAAAGCTGAGGAGAAATTTGAGCATCGATAGCCGTTCCCGATTTCATTATATCGCCTAGTTTTGTATTTCTTTCCAAAAGAATAAGTGCGCCGATTTTATGCTCTGCCATGTATTTTGACGCATCGCAAACAGCTTCGGCAAGTTTTTCTGTTTCGTCATTATCGCCCACCAAGGCACCTGCGCTTGCGCTGGTACCCATTTTTTCGAGCACTCGCCTTATTTCGGGGTGGAAAATTACGATAATCGCAATTACGCCCACTTGCAAACTGCTTGCCAAAAGATAGCCTATTGCATTTAGCCCGAGCCAATTTGCCACCGGCGTTGCCACAACAAGGATAAGTATGCCTTTTATAATTTGAACGGCTCTTGTTTCGCGCACAAGTTTTATGCCGTTGTATATTACAAATGCCACAATTAAGATATCTACTATATCTCTGAAACGTATCAGGCTGAGATTTTGAATTAAAAAAGTCCAAAATTCGCTCATACCCACGCCCCCTTTGCAAGATTTTATGTTTTATTGATATTAGGCGACAAAAATTGTTAATTTTCGCCGCGATTTTCTTTTTTTACAAACCTTTCATACAATATTATACCACATGCAACCGAAACATTCAAGGACTCTGTGAATGTTGACATGGGAATTTTCACTTTTTTTGTGCAAGCGGCGGCAACTTCAGTGCAAATTCCGTTCGCCTCGTTGCCCATTACAATAACGCACTTGTCGGGATAAACGCAATCGGCGGTTGTTTCGTCGGTATCAGGAAAGGTGCCGATTATCTCAAAGCCGTTTTTTGCAAAATTTCGCAAGGTGTTATCTTCGGCGGAATAAACATTTACGTCAAAAAAAGCCGACATTGTGGAGCGCACAACCTTTGGGTTATACACATCCGCGCACCCATCAGACACGATAATTCCGCTTACGCCGAAAGCCTCGGCCGAGCGCATTACAGTACCCAAATTACCCGGATCGGCAACGCGGTCGAGATAAAGATAACAACCGTCTTTTGAAAAATCAATTTCACTTGCGCTTTTTTGCTCCGTTTTAATAACGGCGGCTATTCCTTGGGAATTTACGGTTTCTTTAACGGTATCGAAAAGTTTATTCGACAAAACGTAAGTTTTTACGCCGCTCGGAACATCGCCCGAATAAGAAGCACTCAAAAGCACGTACTCTATTTTTGCGCCTTTTTTTGCGGCATCGTTTACTATGCGCTCCCCTTCGGCGATGAAAAGTCCTGTTTTTTTTCGCTCACTGCGCTTTAAAAGTTTTTTTGTTTGCTTGTACACTTGATTCGAAGAACTGTTTATTTCAATATATGTATTTTTCAAAAAATCACCGTCCGTTACAAAATTAGGCAAAAAGAGCTGTAAAAAAACATAGGTTTTTTTACAGCTCCTTTCAAAGTGTTTAAGCCAATTATTATTTGTTAAGAGCGGCTTTTGCCTGCTCAACCAAAGCTGTGAAAGCTTCGGGATCTGCAATAGCAATCTCGGAAAGCATTTTTCTGTTCATGTTTATTTCAGCCTTTTTAAGACCATTCATAAACTGTGAATAGTTAATTCCGTTGAGTTTGCATGCAGCGCTTATTCTTGTAATCCAGATTTTTCTGAAATCTCTCTTCTTCTGCTTTCTTCCGATATAAGCATATGAAAGTGATTTCATAACTGCCTGTTTTGCAGTTCTGAAAAGCTTACTCTTAGCACCTCTGTATCCTTTAGCGAGCTTTAAAACTCTCTTGTGTCTTTTTCTTGTAGCCATAGCGCCTTTTACTCTAGCCATTTTAAAACGCCTCCTCGATTTTATTTATAAAGTATCAGTCTTTTGATTGTTGCTGCATTAGCCTTAGAAGCATAAGCCTGCTTTCTTAAAGCTCTCTTTCTCTTTGTGGATTTCTTTGTCAAAATATGTCTTCTGAAAGCCTGATTGAGCTTTACTTTACCCTTCTTTGTGAGAGAAAATCTCTTTGCAGCACCTCTGTGAGTTTTGATTTTAGGCATTGCGTTTGCACTCCTTCCGATTTTTAAGTTTTATTATTGTTTCGGTGCGACTACCATAGTCATGTTTCTGCCCTCGAGTTTTGCGGCTTTTTCCACATTACCCGACTCGGCAATTACGTCGCCGAACTTTTTGAGCAATTCAAGACCGAGCTCCGTATGGTGAAGCTCACGGCCTCTGAACCTTACGGTAACTTTTACTTTATCACCCGATTTTAAAAATTTGACTGCCTGATTAACCTTTGTATTAAAGTCATGAACATCGATAGAAGGCGTAATGCGCACTTCTTTGATGTTTACGGTTTTTTGATTTTTTCTGGCTTCTTTCTCTCTTTTGCCTTGCTCAAACTTATACTTTCCGTAATCCATGAGCTTGCACGCGGGCGGCTTTGCCTGCGGAGCAATAAGCACAAGATCAAGACCTTTGTTCTCGGCTTTTGCCATTGCGTCGGCAATGGACAATATTCCGAGTTGGGAACCGTCCGAATCAATTAGCCTGACTTCTTTTTCTCTGATTTCATCATTAATCAACATTTCTTTGCTACTGATGATAAAGCACCTCCACAATAAAATATAAATATACGCCCATTTCCGAATACAAGCAAAAGAAAAAGTGGGCACAATCCACCCACTTATACATTTAATACAAGTATTAACCTTACCGATTTCAATGACCGCAAGGTGAGAAGTGGACTTCTGCTTTGCTTTACCGATACATCATATCACTTAAAGAGCAATTTGTCAATATCTTTTTTCGAAATTTTTTATTTTTTAACCGATTATTTCACATTTTACGTAAGTGTACCCGCTTTTTTCCACAATATCGGACATTTCTTCAGCTTTTATCTCCGATTTCGACCACACGGTAACACACCCGCTTCCCAGATTAGCCTTCGCAACAAAAGAACCCCTTGCATTAAATGCATTTTCCACTCTCTGATTGCAGTTTAAGCACGTCATGCCGTTTACATACACTTTGACTTTAAAAGGATAGTGAGCCTTGTTTTTGTCTTTTGGCTTGATTTTTGTTTCGCCCGCTCCACAGCAACCGCCTTTAAGCCTCTTTTTCGCACCGCATATCGCAACGGGAAGTATTGCAACCAAAATAAGAATTATAATAAAGTCTTGCATGAAAACATTCCTTTCGGAGGTTAGTTTGTACTAACTATTATAACTCTGTTTTTGGATTTTGTCAATGAATTTATGTAAAAATCATTAAAAAACAAATATCCCCCGCCGCACTCATTTGTTGCGGCAAGGGATATCAAGTTTTAAGCTAAAGGATAATGCAAATTAAACCACCGCTACCCTCATTTATTATTTTTTGGAGGGTTTCCTGCAATTTAAATCTTGCATCGTCGGGCATACGATAGAGCTTGTTGTGCAAATCTTCGTTTACAAGTTCGTTTAACGATTTTCCGAATATGTTTGTGCTCCATATAGATTTTGGGTCAACTTCGAACTCCTTCAAAAGATAGTGAACCAAATCTTCGGATTGCTTTTCCGTGCCCACTATGGGAGATACTTCGGTTTCTATGTCGGCGCGTATCATATGAATACTCGGAGCGCTCGCTCTTAGGCGCACGCCGAACTTACTGCCCTGTTTTACAATTTCGGGTTCTTCCAAAGAAAGCTCATCGATTGTGGGCGAAACAATGCCGTAGCCTGTTTCTTTTACTTCTTTCAGGGCAAAAGATATTTTGTCGTATTCGTATTTGATATCGGAAAGCGATTTCATAAGCGTCATAAGATTATCTTTTCCACTTATTTCAAAGCCGGTTTCTTCGCCCAAAATTTTATAAAATAGGTTTTCGTCCGTATTTACTTTTAGGTGAACAGTTCCCTCGCCCAAATTTATTTCGTCGATTTTCGCATCGGCAATGCTGTCACACACAAGAAGGCTCTCCGAAATTTTCTTTGCATCGCTTATTTTCGAAACATTTTTAAGCGAAGACAAAATATTTGAATAAATCGTCTTTTTAAGCCAATGCTCCGACTCCAACACATCCACCCAGTCGGGAATTTCCACCGATGCCTCTTTTAAGGGAAACTCAAACAAAACTTTTTCTATAATTCCGCTTATATCTTTGCTTTCAAGTTCGGCACAGTTTACGCAAATCACCGGAGTGCCGTGTTTTGCCTCAATTTCGCTTTTTGCGCGTTTTGCCGTTTCGCCGTAAGGATTGGTGGAATTCAAAAGTACTATAAACGGCTTGTTTAGCTGTTTTAACTCCGTTATAACCCTATCTTCAGCATTTATGTAGTCTTCACGCTCAATGTCGGTAATGCTACCGTCGGTGGTTACCACAAGGCCTATTGTCGAATGTTCGCATATTACCTTATGCGTACCTGTTTCTGCGGCTTGGGCAAAGGGTATTTCCTTGTCCGACCAGGGCGTTCTCACCATGCGCGGAGCGTTGTCTTCAATATATCCCAAAGCCGAGTCTATTACGTAACCTACGCAATCTATCATGCGAACGTTGAATTTTGCGTTGTCCGACAAGGTTATTTCCACGGCTTCGTTCGGAATGAATTTGGGTTCCGTTGTCATAATGGTTTTTCCGGCACTGCTTTGAGGAAGCTCGTCGCGAGTTCGCTCACGCTTAAAGGCGTTGTCAATATTGGGTATTACAAGCAAGTCCATAAATTTTTTAATAAATGTTGACTTTCCCGTCCTCACAGGTCCTACCACGCCTATATAGACATCGCCCCCGGAGCGCTTGGAAATGTCTTTGTAAATGTTGTATTCGGCCATAAAAATTCCTCCACACTTTGTACTTTGTACCAGTGTATGAGGAAAATGACCGCAATATGATTTTTACAAAAGTAACCTTTTGTCGAATGGCGAAATATAATGTAATGAGAATTCTCAAAAATATCGGATATCCGTTATTTTAAACGAAAGGCGGATTAACATGGCTCAATTTACCAATCGTGCAACCTTGCTGTACAAAGGCACCGTAACAAACTCCAATGTGGTAAGCGGCGAAATAAGAGAAACGCTCACCCTTGAAAAAACCGCAATTTTGGAAACTTACAAGAGAAACGGAACCGTGACCTATCTTGTAAGCATAGTAAATTCGGGTGCTACCGGTTTTACAAACCTCACTCTTTCCGACAACTTGGGCGAATACCCTCTTGCCGGCGGCACAAACGTAGTACCTCTGAGCTACGAAAACGGCTCCGTGAAATATTATATAAACGGCGTTTTGCAAACCGCGCCTACGCCCGCCCAAACGTCACCTCTGGTGTTTGAAGGAATTTCAATTCCCGCGGGAGCAAGCGCAATCCTCGTTTACGAAGCAAGTGCCAACGAGTATGCTCCGCTCGGCGCTGAGGACTCCGTAACAAACACTGCAACCGTTTCCGGCGGCGAACTCCCAGCCGAGCTCACCGCTTCGGCAACAGTTTTGGCACAAGCCGAACCTGTTCTTTCAATCACAAAATCGCTTTGCCCGGCTCAGGTTAGCGAAAACGGCGAAATATCCTACACTTTCTATATTCAAAATACCGGAAACACACAAGTGACGGTAAGCGACGATTTGAGCGTAACGGATAATTTCAGCCCGATAATAGATATCATTGCCGTTCAGCTTAACGGCACGGCACTCACCGCCACCACCGACTACACCTACGACACCGCAACGGGTGATTTTGCAACCGTTCCCGGAAAAATAACAGTTCCCGCCGCAACGTTTTCTCAAAACGCTCAAACAGGCGTTTGGACCGTTTCTCCCGGCGTAAGCACACTAGTAATAACCGGAATTGTGTAAGTAAACGAAAGGGCGTGCCGCAACAAGTGAATTTTCACTTATTGCGGCAACGCCCTTAAAATACGTATTTTGTTGTTATTTCAAATGATACTTCTTGTCATTTTCTTTTATATAATCAATGACAATTTGTTCCTATTTTGTTATAGATTCGGATACAACATTATAACGTCCTCTTTTAATAAACCACCGAGAAAAACAAATTCTATTTTATCGTCATTAACATTTATGATAATACTTCTGCTAAATGCGTATACATACTGAAAAATATTCATAAATATATCGATTATACCGCAAAAGCCACTAAGTTTCTATACTTTATAGGCTTTTTGTGTGCAAAATTTTAGGCTGTCTCATCATTTTAGAGAGACAGCCCTTTTCAATTAATCCACAACCGTTTTTTCTATAACACCGAACAATGGAATAAGTTCTTCTCCATTCTCACCAAAATTCCAAACAAACAATTTTACGGAAGCGGGTTTTTCATTTAATCCGCTTATCGAAATTGTACTGTTCGCGCTGATACTGCTTACTTCACATACGGAAGCACCTATAAGAATATCATCGGCAGAGAAAGCCGCCGCAATAAGTTTGGCATTGTTTCCGAAAGTATTTTCAAATTTTTCTGTTTCAATTGTTACAACGCCGCTTGAATAATTGGCATTGCCAAAAACGCTTTCGGAGATGTAATCAACCTGAGGATCCCACATAGTTGCCTGTTCTGCGCGTAATGACCATTGACGGGGCTTAAGAACGAAATAAATCTTATCGCCCTTTTTCACATCGGCATACACATTATCGGCAACAAGCGTATCATAAGATTCGCCTTTTTCAAAATCAGACGCGTTTTTATTCCAAAGTTCTTTGCTTCCATTTATTACAGAATATTCCAAATCGTCCGCAGACCATGCCGTCCCTACTGATTTAGCAATAATCTTTCCTTCGCTTTCGGAGCAGTAAACACTTTGGCAATTCCGGACTTTGCGGCTTTAACGCCATCTCCGTCAGAACCGACATATATACTGCCCGGTATCATGTACTTGCCGTTTACAACCAAATTGAGGCCTTGCGTGCTCCAACCGGAATTTATATCACCATTTGCTATGTAACCGCCTTGTGGAGTAACTCCATCGGCCATAGTGGGAAAAAGTGCCTTGCTGTCTTTTCTTACAACAAAGCTTTCAACAGATTTCCAATCGCCATCTACCTTTATATCAGCTTCTACCGTCCAAGGATTATCAACATATTGCTTTTCGGGATTAAGATAATTCGACGACTTAAATGAATCTTGTGTTAAATCAACTTTATCAAACAATACATTTGATTTTTCATAAATTCCATTTTCATCCGCATAGCTCACAAAAGGATCCCACATACAAGCCATTAGATCTCTTGCCGAAGTCCAACCTACCGGATTCAATGAAAAGTAAATTTTTTGTCCTTCTGTAACATCAAGTTCAATTTCGCCGAAAGCAACACCCGTAAAATATGAGGGGTAATCTTTTTGTGTGGTTATGTCACTAAATGTCTTTTGCCATTTTGTTTCGCCATTTATTTCAACGCTCCAAGACAATGTGCTGATATCGGCTGTTCCCGAACCACTACTGTGAGTCACTTTGGAGTCTGAAAAATAATTGGTGATAATATATCCCTCTGTTGTACTACCCGCAGCTCCTGCGGCAGTTATTTTAATCGTTCCGTCTTTTGGAGCGGTAAATACTTTTGCAATTTTAGATGCCTTAGTTGAATTATCTTTACCAAACCACTGCGCACCCGTAATCATATACTTTCCTTTTACGGCCATATTTGCCGCATGAGAACCCCAATGATTGCTACAATCACCGGTAATCACATAACCCGTTATAGGCTGATTCCCGTCCTGCATAACGGGGAAAAGCTCAACATTGGTACCGGTCGGAGTTGTGGTGGCTGGATACTCGTTCCATTCGGAAAAAGACGACATTTCCCCTCAACCGACCAAGGATTATTTTCATCTACCGGATTGTCGGGATTTAAATAATCCGAAGATTTCCAAGCCTCTTTGTCAACGGCAAAAACTGCAGTGTTAATTGCAAAGCAAGTTAAAATTATACAGCAAGTAAGAAACGTTGCAACAAATTGTTTTGTTTTTTTCATTTTCCATTCTTAACGCATAGTAAATGCGCCGCGATTTTTAAATTTGCACAAATTGATGTCAAATATTTCCAAAAATACAATGCAACTTACCAAATAATCTATTTGACAAATTCATCAAAAAAATATTGACATTAATGATATTATAGTGCTATAATGACGTTAACACAATAGATTATATAAGCGAAAAAGTTAGGAATATTGTCATGAAAGAAAAATTTATCAAAACCCCTATGTTTGACGTGAACGCGCCATTTTCCATACAGCATGCGGGAATTTCTTACTGCGATGGAAATTATAAGATGTTTAGAAAAAATCAGATATTGCGTGCGTTGAGTATGTTATATCCGTATACGGAACCGTAAAAACACGCAACGAAGTATGTCACCCCAAAAAAGGCGACTCCTATTTGCTGTTGCCGGATGAGCGCCACGAATATTTTTCGAGTTCAGACGACCCGTGGATAAAAATATGGGGAAACGTTGCGGGGCCACTTCCGAAATCCCTCATAAACACATATTCGTTAAACAATTGTACATTGTTTCCCGAGTGTAACTGCGAAAGATATATTACCGAAATACATGATATTTTGAAAACTTCTCACCTTCCACCACAAAAAATGCTTGCAAAATGTGCTATGAAATTTCATGAACTTATACAATTTTTAGCCGAATTTCTTGAACAAGGAAACAACATTTCAACAGATGCGCAAAAATTGAAAAACTATATCGATACAAACGTTTATTCTCAAATAACAATAGAAAACTTATCAAACTTCATTCACCGAAGCACCAGTCAAACTATAAGAATTTTTAAAAAGCAATACGGCATGACACCATATGACTATCATCTTGAAAACCGCATTAAAAGAGCTATATCACTTTTAACAAGCACCAATTTCTCGGTTAAGCAAATAGCTGACGAATTAGCTTTTTGCGACGAGCATTACTTCTCAGCGTTGTTTCAAAAAGCCCTCAGAGTATCGAAAATCGCCTCGAAACAGCAATTTTTCGGGGGGGGCTCTCTTTTCGAATGTTTCCGTCGACGATGTTTTTTGAATCGACACTTGAAAATTGCGCATAATTTTTACATTTCGACAAATTTCAGTCATATTTTATAAGTCAGTGCCCAATTA
>CAZSIY010000037.1:0-5727 GCA_964606825.1 uncultured Oscillospiraceae bacterium
GAACATTATGTCAAACTCTGCCTCTTTAAAGGGCGATGCCACTTTGTTTTTAACGACTTTTGCGCGGGTTCTGTTGCCCACGATGCCGCTTGAGTCTTTTATACCTTCCAAACGGCGCACGTCAATTCTTACCGAAGCATAGAATTTAAGCGCACGGCCGCCCGTTGTAACCTCGGGGTTTCCGAACATTATGCCCACTTTTTCGCGGAGCTGATTGATAAATATTGCCGCGGTGTTGGTTTTGTTCAAAATACTTGTTATTTTTCTGAGAGCTTGGCTCATGAGGCGGGCATGCAAACCAACGTGGGAATCGCCCATGGTGCCTGAGATTTCGGCTTTGGGTACGAGCGCCGCAACCGAGTCTACCACTATTATGTCAATAGCACCGCTTCTTGCGAGAGCTTCGGCGATTTCAAGCGCTTCTTCGCCGTTGTCGGGCTGGGAAACTATGAGCCTGTCTATATCAACGCCTATATTTTTAGCATAATCGGGGTCTAAGGCGTGCTCGGCATCGATAAATGCCACTTCACCGCCCATTTTTTGAGCTTCGGCTATTACGTGAAGCGCAACGGTTGTTTTACCGGACGACTCGGGGCCATATATTTCGGTAATTCTTCCTCTGGGAATACCGCCGACACCTAAAGCGATATCGAGGCTTAAAGCTCCTGTGGAGATTACTTCTATCTGCTTTTGAGGGGCATTTCCCAGACGCATGATTGAGCCTTCGCCGAAAGTTTTTTCTATTTGTGCCAGTGCCGCATCTATTGCGGCGCTTTTTCCGCCTGCGGAGTCCGCTGTTTTAATTTCCATTTTCTCTTTTGCCATTGTGATATCTCCTTTTAAAATTAAGCATCTTTAAGATATTTTCTTGCGATATTGAGTGCGGTGTTTTCCGCGCGGGTGCGAATGTCTTCACGGGTCCCCGAAAATACGTTTTTATACGCCGCAACTGCGCCGTTTGCGGCAATGCCTATGTATACAAGGCCCACCGGCTTTTGAGCGGTGCCGCCGCCCGGGCCCGCAAGGCCTGTGACGGATATTGCAATATCGGCATTTGATTTTTCAAGCGCGCCTTTCGCCATTTCTTGAGCGGTTTCCGCGCTTACGGCGCCGTATTTTTCAAGGGTTTCACGCTTTACGCCAACTATGTTTTTCTTTGCTTCGTTTGCATAGGTTACAAATCCATAGCCGAAGCACTCGCTTGCGCCTGCAACGCTTGTAATGGCTTTTCCTATTGCACCGCCCGTACAACTTTCAACGGTGGCAATTTTCATGTTTTTTTCTTTTAAGAGAGAGCACACGGCGCCTGCGAGCGTGTCGCCGTCTTCGCCGTAAAAATACTCGGAAAGCCTTTTTATTATTTCATCGGCAATGGGTTTTATTTTTTCCATTGCACGGTTTTCATCTTTTTCTTTTACGGTAAGGCGCAAAGTTACGTCGCCTTTGCCGATATATGGGGCAACTGTCACTTCGCCGCCCGAATTTATGATATCGGAAATTTCTATTTCGAGAGCAGACTCGCCAATTCCGAAAAATTTAAGCACTTTTGAATATATTTTCTCGTTTGTCTTTTTTTCAAGATAAGGGTAGAGCTCACTTAAAAACATTGGCTCCGTTTCCCTCGGAGGGCCCGGGAGCAAAACGGCGATTTTCTCACCCTTTTCTATTATGAGGCCTGGCGCGGTGCCGAATTTGTTTTTTAGAATTTTCGCGCCTTTTGGAACCATTGCCTGTTTTATGTTTGACTTTGGCATTATTGCGTGCTTTTTCTCAAAATAGCTTTTGAGATTTACCATGAGGCTCTCTTTAATTTCAAGCTCCAATCCGAAAAGTTTGCTTATGGTTTCGCGGGTTATATCGTCGGACGTGGGGCCGAGACCGCCTGTAAATATCACAAGGTCGGCGCGTGAAAAAGCCTCTTTTGCCGCGACGGTGAGGCGCTCTTTGTTGTCGCCCACAACGCTTTGTCGATAAACGTCTATCCCGAGACTCGCCAAATGCTTAGATATAAAAGCGGCGTTTGTGTTTACTATTTGCCCGAGAAGAAGCTCGGTTCCGACAGCTATAATTTCCGAATTCAAACTATCAGCTCCAATCAATAAACAATTTCAGTACCCTCAACCGCTTCATTTATAAGTCTTTCGCAATCCAAGAGGTTTTGGGAAGCGATTACTTTGTTGAGGCGCGGTTTTGTGGACGGGTGTTTGGGAGTAAACACCGTACAGCAATCTTCGTAGGGAAGAATTGAGGTTTCAAATGTATCTATTTTTCGGGATATTTCAACAATTTCTTCTTTATCCATGCCTATGAGGGGTCTGAACACGGGCATTGAAACCGCATCGTCGGTAACTGCCAGAGCGCTCATTGTTTGGCTTGCAACCTGGCCTATGCTTTCGCCCGTTACAAGAGCTGAGCAATGCCTTTTTTCGGCAATTCTTTGAGCTATTTGCATCATAAATCTTCTCATAACCAAGGTGAGGTGTTCTTCGGGGCACTTGTCGCGTATTTGAAGCTGTATTTCGGTAAAGGGTACAACGTGTACCTTAATGCCGCCCATATATGTGCCTATGATTTTTGCAAGTTTCATCACTTTATCTTTTGCGCGGTCGCTTGTGTAAGGATAGCTGAAAAAGTGAATAGCCTCCAGCGAAACGCCGCGTTTTCCTATCATATATCCGGCAACGGGGCTGTCTATTCCTCCCGAGAGAAGGAGCATTGCCTTGCCGTTTGTGCCGCTGGGCATTCCGCCAACGCCTTTTTCGCGTCCAGTGTGAACATAGGCATATCCCTCTCGCATTTCAACATGGAGCACGACGTCGGGATTTTTTACGTCTACCGTAAGATTTGGGTAGCTTTCAAGGACTCTTCCGCCCACTTCCGCGCATATTTCGGGCGATTTGAGCGGGAATTTTTTATCTGCGCGCTTTGCTTCCACCTTAAATGTTTTTACGGATTTAAGTAGCTTGTCAAAACAGGATTTTATCTCTTGTGTGGCGCCGTCTATGCTTTTTTCGGCTCTGTAAGCAACTACAATGGAAACTATGCCGAAAACTTTTTTGAGTTTTTCACAAATCCCGTCTGTTTGAGAGTCGCTTTCCAAAGGTTCTATGTATATGGTTGCCTGTGCTTTTGTAATTTTCACTTCGCCCTCGTCGGCTATTGCCGCTTTTATATTTTTGATAAGCGCATCTTCAAACATGGGGCGGTTACAGCCTTTTAAGATTATTTCGCCGTATCTTACAAGTACCATTCTTTTCAAGTTAAACTCACCTTATTTCATAATTTTCTTTAATACGGGCACTTCTTTTTTCAAAACACCCAGAGTATAGTCGAGCTCTTCGATTGTGTTAAATTCGCTGAAGCTGAAACGTATTGTGCCGTCGGTTACGGCATCGCCGAGCCCCATTGAAGAGAGGACATAGCTTAATTTTTTCTTGGAATTGCAGGCGGAACCTGTGGAAACATATATTCCGTGCGACTCCAAAACGTGCAGGAGCACCTCGGATTTTATCCCCGGAAACGCAACGCTCAAAATGGAGCAAATGCCGCTTTTGGGGGAATTTATTACAGCGCCGTCTATCAAATTTAAAATACCGTTTTCGAGGTATTCTTTTAAATTTTGCATATGGCGCGAATTTTCGTCAATATTTTTAAAGCAAATCTCGGCTGCTTTTGCAAAGCCTACTATGCCCGCTGAATTTTCTGTGCCTGAGCGCAAGCCTTTTTCCTGGCTTCCGCCGTGCATTTGGGCACTTAGCCTCACGCTGTCTCTTACGTAGAGGGCGCCCACGCCGTTCGGGCCGTGGATTTTATGAGAAGAAACGGTTATCATGTCCGCTCCGAATGTTTTTGTATTTATCGGAATTTTGCCGTAAGTTTGAACTGCATCCACATGGAGCATGCAATTTTTGTGATCTACAAGTGATGAAATTTCATCTATCGGCATAATGGCACCCGTTTCGTTGTTTGCGTGCATTATGCTTATTAAAATAGTATTTTCGTCTATGACATTTTTAATTTCGGAAACATCTACCGTGCCGTCTTTTCCTACGTTTGCGTAAAAAACGTCAAATCCTTGCGTTTCAAGGAATTTAAAAGATTGAAGCACCGCCATATGCTCTGTTTTTTGAGTTATTATTTTATTGCCGTTTCGCCTGTTTGCCAAGGCATAGCCGATAATTGCGAGGTTGTCGCCCTCGGTGCCGCCGCTTGTGAAAAATATTTCCTTTTCGCGGCAAGAGAGAGTTTTGGCGATTGCCACCCTTGATTTTTCGAGCAAATCCTCGGCTTTTTTGCCCATTCGGTGAAGAGCCGAAGGGTTTGCGTAGCAATTTACCATTGCATCGGCAACCGCGCTTACACACTCGTCGTAGGGACGCGTTGTGGCGCTGTTATCAAGATAAACTTCCATAAGTATTACTCCATTGCTGTATTTGTTAAATCCGAAAATGACTCTATGTACAAATCGGCGATTTTTTTGAGTTCGTCTTTAAAATCGCGCGCGGAATTGTCGTAAACTCCTACGGTGAAAAGCCCCGCCGATGCCGCGCTTTTCACAGCGCCTATGTTATCATCGAAAAAGGCTATATCGCTTGTATTTACGCCGAGCTTCTTTGCGATGCTTTTATAAATTTCGGGATTTGACTTCGTTGTTTTAAAATCGTCGCAACTCCACACATTGTCAAACAAATCGTAAATCCCGTTGCGCTTAAGGCAAGGGTCGAGCATTTTGTGAGGACTCGCGGTGAGCACATTTAGGCTGCAACCGCCGCGTTTTAGCATTAAAAGGCAGTCTAAAACGCCCTCTTTGAGAACTATTGTGTTTTCATATTCGGGTAGCGCGTACCTGTCCATTTGACAAAGCATTTCCTCTATGCTTAAATTAACTCCCAGCTCTTCTTTGAAATATTTTGCGGTACCCATGTCGCCCAAAGGGGTTATTGTTTTAATAATGTCTTTCGGGTAAGGGGTTTTGCTGTTTTCCAAAATATTTATCATTTTTTGCGACCAACAAGGCATTGAGTCAACCAATGTGCCGTCAAAATCGAATAGGTAAGTTAAGTGTTTCAATAGGTGCTCCTTAATGTTAGTTAAAATTGTCTTAAAGCGTGCGTAGCACATTTAGCTCGCCGAAAGGTGAATTTAGTGTTACGTGTCAATTATATGATTTTGTCAAGCTAGGAACAAAAAACTTAATCAATTAAAATGTTATTCCGAAAGGCTTCTCCATGAGGGAAAACTGTCGCGAAGTGACTGATGAGGTGCTAATTTTGAATTATTCGTTTTATTCATTTCCACCTCATTTGAGTTGCTACGCAACCCACCTTCCCCTCAAGGGGAAGTTTTTTTTGTTCCTCACATTTTAAACTTTAAAAGTAGCGAACGATTCAGATGTCTTTTTTGTCAATATGCAAGCTCGCTTACTCTATATTTTCACTTCGTAAAATCGATATGATATAAATCTCGTTGCCGCAAGGCAATGCAACGAGCCAAAAGGCATAACGAAAATCTCGAATGAGATTTATACCGAGAGCAACAAATGCTTGCTTGCAAGGGCATTTGTGCGACGCCGTCAATTGACATGGCGGTCAAAGACCGCAAAATCCGTTAGGCTTTGGGAATTTTATTTCATAAAAATTCAGTGCATGTATTATACCAGGAGCAACAAATGTTTGCTTGCAAGGGCATTTGTGCGACGCCGTCAATTGACATGGCGGTCAAAGACCG
>CAZSIY010000037.1:5827-10179 GCA_964606825.1 uncultured Oscillospiraceae bacterium
CAAAATCCGTTAGGCTTTAGGAATTTTATTTTATAAAATTCCTTACATGTCAATTATAACACAAACAAATTAAATAATCAACGGTTAAAATGAAGTAAAAACATTTTTATTTTTCAAACGCTTTCCTTATCTCATTCAAATCCACCTTTACTACTTTTTCGCCGTCAAACGCCACAACGCCGCTACCTATACCGAAGGTGCCGTCGTTCTCAATATATGCCGTGAAAGATTTTTGGAGTGAGGTATTTTGCGGCAAAGAGGCCACATCACCCAAAAAAGGTTTGTCGAAAACCCTCCAAGAGTCGGAAAAAGAGTCGGTGACGGTTGTTTTATACACGCAAAAATCCCGCGCGAACTTAAATATATTGCTGTCGGGCGAAAAAACTTTTTCGCTGTATGGCGGGAAAAGAAGATAGGAATTGCAGGTAAACACTATCACATTACCGTAGGTTTTCGGGAAAAAGTCATAGGCTTTTTTGTACGATGCCGTAACCTCGTCGTGATTTAAGGGACCGGCAGACGGAATATGCACGCAAACGGGCGAATTTTCGCGGATTTCGTACTCCAATCTTCCGAGCTTTACAAGCCTAGAAAAATACAGGTGCTCGTACCACTCGAAAGGCTCTATGCCCCAAACGCCGTAAACTTTTTTGCACTCGTTTATCTTATAGTTAAAATCCTCGGCGGTGGCTTGAAAAAGCGCCTCGTCAAAGCCTTTTTCAAGCCATCTTTTCTTTGCGATGTCAAGGTTTGAAATAAGTAAGGTCATCATAAGCGAATACTTATTTACGCTCGCCTTTTCGGCATAAGTCACGCATTTTTCGCGTATTTCGCCAAAGGGCGCGCCAACCTCAAGCAAATTTACAAGTTCGGCATAGCTGCCGTCGGTGCCTACGGTTTTTAAAATTTCATTGCAAATGTTCTCGGCTTCTTTACATATCATAAAAATGCCTCCTTATCAATAGGTATCTATATATTCTCTTACGCGGAGTTCTATGCCCATTTCCTTTGAAAGCGCTTTGCAACGCTCTATTGCCTCGGCATCTATCACGTCTACCACGGTGAAAATCGTGCGTATGCCCGCATCACGGGAGTCTTTGGCAAATTTGAGCACGGCATCAAAGGCTTTTTCAGGATAAATTGTGTTTGTAACCGCATCGTAAGAGTCGGAGTCGGGGGCATTTAGGCTTACAGACACGGTGTCTGCAAGGCCTTTCAGCAAATACGCCGTGTTATCTCTGTCGTTTACAAGGTCGGAAAGGCCGTTTGTGTTTATGCGAATAGGAAGAGATGTGTACGTTTTTAAAAACTTCATAACTTCCACAACATTATCCAAAGCGCAAAGTGGCTCGCCGTAGCCGCAAAAAACTATTTCGTCGTATTTTGACAAATCGGCTTTTTTAAATTCATCTATAATTTGCTCCGCAGTGGGCTCTTTGCCGCCCTCAAACCACAAAGAGTCGGACTCTAAAATCCTATCACTGTGAGAGCGTATGCAAAAGGTACACCTGCAAGGGCATTTATTCGTAACGTTTACGTAAAGTCCGCTTTCGAGCGGGTAGAGTATTGTCATAATTTTTCCTTCTTTCTACTTGCCAACAAGGGCAAAAAGTTCGCTTTCGTTTAATATTTTTATGCCGAGGGTTTGGGCTTTTTCGAGCTTACTGCCCGACTCTTCTCCGGCAACGAGGTAATTTGTCTTTTTGGAAACGCTTCCGGTAACTTTTCCGCCGTTTTCCTCTATGAGCTGTTTTGCTTCATTTCTGGAGAGGGTGGGAAGCGTGCCTGTGATAACAAAGGTAAGTCCCGCCAAAACATCGCTTTTTTCCTCCTTGGCAACGCTTTTCATATTAACTCCCACCGCTTTGAGCTTGTCGGTAAGCTCGCGAACGTGCGGCTGTGCGAAAAATTCCACAACGCTTTCCGCCATGACTTGCCCAACATCGTTTATTTCGGTAAGCTCGTCGGCGGACACCGAAAACAGCTTTTCTATATCGCCCATGTGGTTTAAAATAATTTTTGCCGCGCCGAGGCCTATGTGCCTTATTCCGAAAGCAAAAAGGAGCTTTGCCGCGTCGTTTAACTTTGAGCGTTCTATTGCCTCAATAAGGTTTTGTGCGCTTTTTTTGCCCATTTTGTCAAGGGCGGCAATGTCTTCTTCTTTGAGATAATAAATATCTGCCGCAGACCGGACAAGGCCCGCATTTACCAACTTTTCCACCACTGACTGGCCCATTCCTTCAATATCCATGGCATCGCGGGAAACAAAGTGCTCCAAACTTCTTAAAAGCTGTGCCGGGCAAACGGAGCTTGTGCACCTAAAAGCCGCCTCGCCCGCTTCGCGGTGAACCTTTGCGCCGCAAACGGGGCAAAACTCGGGCATTTCAAACACTTTTTCCTCGCCCGTGCGCTCTTCTTTTATCACTCTTACAACTTCAGGAATTACGTCGCCCGCCTTTTGCACGAGGATTGTATCACCTATGCGAATGTCTTTTTTCCTTATATAATCTATGTTGTGAAGGGTGGCTCTCGCAATGGAACTTCCGGCAACGTTTACCGCGTCAAACTCCGCGTTGGGGGTTAAAACTCCGGTTCTTCCCACTTGAATCACAATATCGCGAACCTTGGTTTTTTTCTGCTCCGCGGGATATTTGTAGGCAATTGCCCATTTTGGCGTTTTTGCCGTTGTGCCGAGAATTTCACGGTCTTTTAACCTGTCCACCTTGATCACGGCGCCGTCTATGTCATAATAGAGGCTTTGACGTATATCGCCGATGTGTTCAACCTCTTGCAAGGCATCTTCTATGGTTTCAAAGCGCGTGGCATTTGAAATTACTTTAAATCCCGCCTCGCGCAAAAATTCAAGCCCTTCCAAGTGGGAAGAAATTTCTCTGCCCTCTATTTTTTGAATATTGAACACAAAGATATCGAGGCCGCGTTTGCCCGCAATTGCGCTGTTCAGTTGGCGTAAAGAGCCTGCAGCGGCGTTTCTGGGATTTGCAAAAACGCTTTCGCCGTTTAGCTCCCTTTCTGTATTTATTTTTTCAAAAGTTTTTTTGGAAATAAACACTTCGCCGCGCACTTCGAGATATTCCACGTCAACATTTAACTTTAGTGGGATACTCATAACGGTTTTTAAATTTTCGGTTACGTCTTCACCCACGTTTCCGTCGCCGCGGGTGGAGCCTCTTACGAAAAGGGAATTTCGGTATTCGAGAGAAACCGAGAGGCCGTCTATCTTATGCTCCACGGCGTAGGGGGTTTTTCTTCCCAAAGCGTCGGTAACGCGCTTGTCGAAGGATAAAATTTCCTCGCGATTAAAGGCATCTTGCAAACTTTGCATTTGCACCTCGTGAGAAACGCTTTCAAAACCTTCGAGAATAACGCCGCCGATTTTTTGCGACGGAGAGTCGCTCGTTACCGCCTCGGGGTGCTCTTTTTCGTAGTCGAGGAGCCTGTGCATGAGCGCATCGTACTCGGCATCGGTAATTTCGGGGTCATCTAAAACGTAGTACTTTTGAGAGTGATATGCTATTTCTTTTTTTAATGCTTCGTAATCAATATTCATTTTAAAACACCTTTGTCATATCATCAAAATAAATTTTTTTTCGGTTAATTCTCAAATTGCTTGCCTTGCACGAAAAATATTTTTCTATGGAAGACACCACAAGTTCCGGCTTTAAATTGGAAAAATTGCCGGCATTTATGTGCAAAAGGAGCGAATGTTTCTCTCCGTCGGAATTTACGATTTTTACAGAGCGAATAAAATCTTTTATATTCACTTCGTTTATTTTGCGCTTTGATTTCTTTTCTATTATAATTTTTTCTTCGTTGATGTATTCTTGAATATCGACGGGTACGTCGGTTGTGAAATTTGCCTCGTAGAGCGCGCTGTCTATTTGGAAAAGGGGTTTTAAGCCTTCGGCGCTTTTTACGTCGACAATTTCAATTCCCGGAGGAGTGCAGGCGTTGAGCGTGTTTTTAAACTCTTCAAAATCCACCTCTTTTGTGAGGGTGAGATCGAGGCAGTCACACTCGGAAGTGGCACCTACGGAAAGGGGCAAGCCTATTGTCATTACCATGTGGGGGTTAAAGCCCTCGGAATATTTTACCGGCACGTTTGCGCGGCGAAAAGTTCTTGTAATCGACCTTAAAAAGTCCAAATGCGAGATGAAACGCACGCTTTCTTTTTGGCAATAGCAAATTCTCACTTTATTCATAGCAAACACCGCCTTTAAAGCAATTTGCGCCGCATGCCGAGCATTTTTGGCGGCAATTGGGGGTAACTTCGGCTTTTTCGGCCTTTTGTGCCTCGGATATCAAAAATGATTTTTTAACGCCCACGTCTATCA
>CAZSIY010000038.1:0-9889 GCA_964606825.1 uncultured Oscillospiraceae bacterium
CTATGACGGCGGTATTAAAAACTTTGCTTCCTACCTTTTCGACATAAAGAAAGAGAAAAAGGCAAATCTCGAAGTAATTCACGAAAACGTTATCTACGTAAGCGGCGAGAAAAACGGCAGCGTTGCCGAAGTTGTCCTCCAGTGGAACAATGGCTACGACGAGGTGATAGAGTCTTTTGCAAATAATATTTCCACCACTGAAGGCGGTACCCATGAAACAGGATTTAAATCCGCTCTTACAAAGGTTTTGGTGGACTATGCCAGAAAATATAAACTTATGAAAGACGACGAGGAACTCACCGGCGACGACGCAAGAGAAGGCATAATCGCCGTAATTTCCGTAAAATTGGAAGAGCCGCAGTTTGAAGGTCAAACAAAAACAAAACTCGGAAATTCCGAAATGCGCGGCCTTGTGGAAAATATGGTAAAAGAAAAACTTGCCGATTTTCTTGAAGAAAATCCCGCCGTTGGAAAATCCATAATAGAAAAAGCTCTTATGGCATCGCGCGCTCGAATTGCCGCGAGAAAGGCGAGAGAAGCCACAAGAAAAACCCCTCTCGGAACAAATTCTCTCCCCGGAAAACTCACCGATTGCATTGTAAAAGACCCCACGAAAACAGAAATATATATCGTCGAGGGAGACTCCGCGGGTGGTTCAGCCAAAAACGGAAGAGACAGTAAGTATCAGGCAATTCTTCCGCTTTGGGGAAAAATGTTAAACGTTGAAAAAGCGCGCGCCGACAAAGTTTACGGCAACGATAAACTCACCCCCGTAATTCAGGCGCTCGGTACGGGTATCGCCGCGGAATTTAACATAGAAAAATTAAGATACGACAAAATAATCATAATGGCGGATGCCGACGTAGACGGAGCTCATATACAAACGCTTCTTCTCACGTTCTTTTTCCGCTTTATGACGCCCCTCATAGAGGCAGGCCACATTTACCTTGCAAAGCCGCCCCTTTATAAGCTCACAAGAGGTAAAAAATCTCAGGTTGCCTTCAGCGACGAAGAAAGAGACCTCATAAGCGAGAAATTTAAAGACGGCGACCCCAATGCAAAGGTTGATATCAGCCGTTACAAAGGTTTGGGTGAAATGAACCCCGAAGAACTTTGGGAAACCACCATGGATCCAAAAAACAGAATACTTTTAAAAGTCACCTTGGAAGATGCCGAAAGAGCCGACAAAATATTCAGCGTGCTCATGGGCGACGAGGTTGAACCCAGAAGATTGTTCATTGAAGAAAACGCCCAGTACGTAACAAATCTTGACGTTTAATTCATTGAAAAACGGAGGCTTACAATATGGCTAAAAATAAAAAATATGAGGACTCTCACTTTGAAGAATACCTCGAAACTCAAAAAATCGTAGATATAGACATAGAAAAAAGAATGAAAGAAGCGTTCATTGACTATGCAATGAGCGTTATAGTAAGTCGTGCTCTTCCCGATGTGAGAGACGGTTTAAAACCTGTTCACAGAAGAATTTTGTACGCTATGTATGAAGAGCATCTCACAAGCGACAAGCCCTTTTTTAAGTCGGCTACAACCGTTGGTAACGTTATCGGTAGATACCACCCCCACGGCGACGCATCTGTTTATGATGCCCTTGTAAGGCTTGCCCAGGATTTTTCTATGAGATATCCCCTTATAGACGGTCACGGAAACTTTGGTTCGGTAGACGGTGATCCACCGGCTGCTTACCGTTATACCGAGGCGAGAATGAGCAAAATTTCAAACATTTTGCTTGAAAATATAGAAAAAGATACCGTGGATTTCGCTCCGAACTTTGACGAAAAAAGAAGAGAACCCACAGTTCTCCCCACCAGAATTCCCACGCTCCTTATAAACGGAAGCTCGGGTATCGCCGTAGGTATGGCTACAAATATCCCGCCTCATAACCTCACTGAGGTGCTCGACGGCGCGGTTGCCATGATAGATAACCCCGATATCACCGTGGAAGAGCTCATGGAATATATAAAAGGCCCCGATTTTCCCACAAGGGCATCAATTATGGGCAAAAGCGGCATAAGAAGCGCCTACCTCACAGGTAAGGGCAAGGTTATAGTTCGTGCAAAAACCGAAATAGAAGAGAGAAAAGACGGCACTTCTTCGATTATCGTTACCGAACTTCCATACCAGGTAAATAAAAAAATGCTCGTAGAGTCCATTGCCGACCTTGCAAAAGATAAAAAAATAGAAGGTCTTTCCGATATCGACGACCATTCGTCGGATCGAGTGGGCATTAGAATTGAAATTTTCTTAAAGCGCGATGCGAACCCGCAGGTTGTTTTAAACCAGCTCTTTAAGTTTACAAGGCTTCAAGACAGCTTTTCTATAAATATGCTCGCAATTAAAGACGGAAAACCAAAAACAATGGGAATTTGCGAGATTTTGCGCCAGTATATCCTCTTCCAGGAAGAAATTGTTACAAGGCGCACCCGTTACGACTTAAAAAAAGCCGAAGCAAGAATGCATATTTTGGAAGGTTTGCGTATAGCTATTGCAAATATCGACGAAATAATCGATATCATAAGAAATTCTTATGACGATGCAAAAGAGCGCTTGATGGCGCGCTTCTCGTTCTCCGAAATTCAGGCGCAAAGCGTGCTTGACATGAAACTCGGTCAGCTCCAAAAATTAAATGGCGAAAAAATAGAGGACGAATATAAGGAACTTTGCGAGAGAGTAAAAGAGTACAATCTCTTGCTTTCCGACAAAAATCACCTTTTGGAGCAAATTAAGAAAGAAATTATCGAAATAAGAGATAAATACGGCGACGAAAGACTTACCAAAATTGAGCCCGCAATTGATTTTATAGATGATGAAGACCTTATCGAAGTTGAAGATTGCGTAATCACCATGACCCACTTCGGATATATAAAACGCTTGCCCTCGGCTACTTATAAAAGCCAGCACAGAGGAGGAAGAGGTGTTTCGGGCCTTAGCACAAGGGAAGAGGATTTCGTTGAAAAAATCTTTACCGCTTCTTCTCACGACTATATTTTGTTCTTCACGAATAAGGGAAGAATGTATAAAATAAAGGCGTACAGAATTGCCGAGTCGGGAAGACAGGCAAAAGGTACCGCAATTGTAAATATTTTGCCGCTTGAACAGGGCGAAAAAATCACCGCCACTATCCCAATAAAAGATTTCAGCGAGGGTAAATATCTCACAATGATTACCAAAAGAGGTTTTATAAAGAAAACGTCTTTAAGTGAATACGACTCAAATCGTAAAGGCGGCATAATCGCCATAGGTTTAAGAGATGACGACGAGCTCATAGAGGTTGCAATTACCGAAGAAAATCAAAATATTATCTTGGGTACCAAAAACGGCATGTGCATTAAATTCTCAGAGGCTGATGTAAGACCTATGGGAAGAGGCGCAAGCGGCGTAATAGGTATAAAACTCAAAAATGATGACTATGTTATCGGAGGAAATGTTTGTGGAGATGATACAATGCTTCTTTCTGTCACCGAAAACGGCTATGGCAAAAAAACCGATATAGGAGAGTTTAAATGCCAGCTCAGAGGCGGAAAAGGCGTGGGAAGCTATAAAATAACCGAAAAAACAGGTCTTGTTGCCGGCTTTACCACAATAGAAAACGACGAGGATATTATGATGATAACCTCCGATGGCGTTATAATAAGAACAGGTGCTGACGAAATAAGTATGTTCGGAAGAGTAACCCAAGGTGTAAGAGTTATGAAACTCTCTGACGACGTGAAAGTTGTTTCCGTCGCAAGAGCAAAAAAAGAAGAAGAGGAAGAAGAAACGCAGGAAGAAGCGCAAGAATAATGCGTTTGTAAAAGGCTCCCTTTATGGTAAGGGGAGCTGTCACCGATAGGTGACTGAGGAGATAAGAGCCATAATAATTCTATTTTAAAAAATAGGAAAACCCGCGGCTGCAGCGCCACACATGGGTTCGGTCACGCTCACCCCTGCCCGACCTCATGAATTTCGCCTACACGCTGTAATTTGTAAAACTTAAAATCTTAGCCGCCCCGAGGTGAAACAATAAGTTTCACTTGCGGAGCTAAAAACGACGAAACTATATGAAAAATAAAAATGTTTCGTCGTTTTTGCTTGCGATTTTTGAGTTTTATAAAAACAGCCTGTACGGCTTATTTATATGGGATTAGCTTCGCCTTGAGGGGAAGGTGGGTTGCGCAGCAACTCGGATGAGGTGAAAATAAAAAAATTACCCCCTCATTCAGCTATTTCCGACTGAGGGATTGTCAGTCATATTTTTCTCTTTCAACTCTCTCCCCAATGAGTACTCCACCTTCTTGTCAAAATATCCGTTATTTTGAAAAAATCATCTTCATTTTAATACTTTTTCAACAATTTTTTCACAGAATAAAAGGAATTTTAAAAATTATGCAGTATACTTTAAATATACAGAACTTTTGAAGAGGTCAAACTTTATCATTTTTTAAGGGGGTGAGAAAGTGCCGAACACAAGGGAAAAGCGCGAAGAGCTTGAAAACATGATTTTATCTCCCATAGCGGTAAAATCGTCGGAGAGCAAAGGCCGCGCCCGTTTTGAAGAAAAATGTCCCATTCGCACTGACTTTGCCCGCGACCGCGACCGAATAATACATTCAAAGGCTTTCAGAAGATTAAAACACAAAACACAGGTTTTTATATCTTGTGATAACGACCATTTTCGCACCCGCCTTACCCATACCCTCGAAGTTTCTCAAATTGCGAGAACAATTGCCCGCGCCCTTTGCCTAAACGAAGATTTGGTTGAGGCTATTGCCATGGGTCACGATTTGGGGCACACGCCTTTCGGCCACTCGGGCGAAAGAGCCTTAGACCTTATAAATCCGGCAGGTTTTCGCCATTACGAGCAGAGCCTTCGTGTGGTGGACGTGTTGGAGAGAAACGGCGCCGGCATGAATCTTACCTTTGAAGTGCGCGACGGCATTTTAAACCATACTGGAAGCTCGCTCGCCGCCACAAACGAAGGCGCGGTTGTAAAATTTGCCGACCGCATTGCCTATATAAATCACGACATAGATGATGCCCTGCGCGCCGGCGTTTTAAAAGAAGAAGACCTTCCCAAAGATAAAATGGAAGTTTTCGGCAAAAGCCACTCAAAGCGCATAAATAAAATGATTTCCGCTGTTGTAAAGGAGAGCGAAAAAAATAAAAAAGTGTGCATGGAGCCTTTTTATGAAAAACAAATGTTAGACCTTCGCCGCTTTATGTTCGACGAAGTGTACGGTAAACTTTCCGTGCGTGACCACCAGTCGTATATGGTAATTGAAAAATTATACGGATATTTTCGTTCAAACCCGGAAAAACTACCCGAAGAGTATCGTTTTTTGTTAGACGATTACAGCATAGATACCGTGGTTTGCGACTATATCTCCGGAATGACCGATAATTATTGCACCTCGCTTTTCAGCGAGCTGTTTATGCCCGTGGCATGGGTGTAGGAGGGGATTAAAATGCCTTTGTATCCTGAATATGTAATCAGAGAAGTTGCCGAAAAAAACGATATTCGCGACGTCGTTTC
Source organism: uncultured Oscillospiraceae bacterium (assembly GCA_964606825.1). GTDB lineage: Bacteria > Bacillota > Clostridia > UMGS1810 > UMGS1810 > CAKSIN01. The sequence goes on from CAZSIY010000038.1 coordinate 5,531, forward strand.
AAACTACGTAACTTTAAAAAAGGCAGGCAGTTCCTACGTGGGCCTTTGCCCTTTTCACAATGAAAAAACGCCGTCGTTTTCGGTTTCACCGCAAAAAGGTATCTTTCATTGCTTCGGTTGCGGCGAGGGAGGTAACGTGATTCATTTTATGATGAAAATCGAGCGTATTCCCTTTACCGAAGCCGTTGAAAAACTCGCCCAAAGCGCCGGGGTTACTCTTCCCACTCCTAATAAAAAAGATTCGGAAAATTACCGCCGCATGGCGCAAAAGCGCGATGTGCTCTATGAAATAAATAAGGAAGCGGCAAACTTTTTCTATTCCAATTTAAAAGACGGGAAAGCCGCCGTCGACTATTTTAAAAAGCGAAATTTGTCGGGAGCCGATGCAAAACATTTTTTTTTGGGATATGCCAAAGACAGCTGGGATGCACTTTTTACATACCTTAAATCCTTAGGCTACACCGAAAGTGACATTTTGGATGCGGGCCTTATAAAAAAGAGCGAAAACGGAAAATACTACGACGCTTTCAGAAACCGCGTGATGTTTCCCATTTTCGACGTTCGTGCGAGAACCATAGGCTTTGGCGGAAGAGTGCTCGACGACAGCAAACCCAAGTATTTGAATTCACCCGACTCCCCCGTGTTTAACAAAAGCCGAAATCTTTATTTTTTAAACGCGGCAAGAAAATCGGGCAAGAATTTTGTGCTTTTGGTAGAGGGGTATATGGATGTTATCGCCCTTGCCAAAAGCGGATATATAAACGCCGTGGCAACCCTCGGAACAGCTCTTACCTCACATCAGGCAAAACTCATTGCCGCCGATTTTAAAGAGGTTGTAATTTGTTACGACAGCGACGGCGCCGGCAGAAAAGCCACCGACCGCGCAATTAAAATTTTGCGCGATTACGATATTAAAATTTCCGTTATGGATTTAAAAGACAAAAAAGACCCCGACGAATATATAAACGCCTACGGCAAAACTCGCTTTAACAATTGCGTTTCAAAGCGAAAATCCGACATGACGTATCTTATGGATTGCCTCGATGAGCAGTACGACGTGAGGAAAAATGACGAAAAAGTGTCTTTTGTGGGCGAAATGCTGAGCTATTTAAAACTCATAAAAAATTCCGTTGAGCTTGACGTTTACGTGGAGGCTCTCGCGGAAAAAACCGGGGTTTCGCCAAACGCCATATATTCTCAGCTCGGCGTTGTAAAGGCGGTGGAAAAAAAAGAGGAGGTTTCTCCCGGCGATATTGTTTCAATCGCCGCAAGGCACACTCCCAAAACCGAAGATGCCTCGCTAACTCGCACTCGCGAGCTTCTATTGGGGCTTTTAATGGGCAATAAAACCATTTGCCAAACCCATAAACAACAACTCTCCCTCTCGCTTTTTGAAAGTGAGGTTCACAAGGAGCTTTTAAAATACATTTTGGCGTGCGCCGATATAAATAAACCGGCAGATGGCGCCGATGCAATTAATCTTTTTAAAACGGATGAGGAAATAAACGAAGTTTCGCTTATTTTAAGTCTTGACAACAAGACAGACGATCCGGACAAGGCTTTTTCGGACTATGTAAAAATAATAAACGACCGCATGAGCAAGAAAAAAATTATGAGCCTGCTCGAAAACGGCGGCGACCTTGAAAAGCTTAATAAAGTAATAAAAAACCAATGACAACTCGTAACTGCAAACAGTTGGTGAAAGGAGCATATTTGTGGCTGCAAAAACAGAAAATAAAAAAACAAATAAACAGGTTGATAAAAAGGCGATAATAGGTAAACTTATCGAAACCGGAAAGAAAAAAGGCGTACTTTCCTATAAGGAAATCGGCGACGCTTTGAGCGAGATCGATATCGATGTAAAAGATATTGACAAAGTGTATGAAAATCTTGAAAATCTCGGTATCGAAGTGGTAAAAGACATGGAAAAAGAGCTTGAAGAAATTCAGCTCAACGAAGAGGAGATAGATTTAAGTATTCCCGAGGGCATAGGCCTCGATGACCCGGTGAGAATGTATCTTAAAGAAATCGGTAAAGTTCCTCTTCTCTCCGCAGACGAAGAGCATATCCTCGCCGAAAGAATGCACGAGGGTGACGAAAAAGCCAAAAAACGTCTTGCTGAGGCGAATTTGAGGCTTGTTGTAAGTATAGCGAAGCGCTACGTGGGAAGAGGTATGCTGTTTTTGGATCTTATTCAAGAGGGTAATCTCGGCCTTATTAAAGCCGTTGAAAAATTTGACTATACAAAGGGTTATAAATTCAGTACCTACGCCACTTGGTGGATAAGACAGGCAATCACCAGAGCCATCGCCGACCAGGCAAGAACCATAAGAATTCCCGTTCATATGGTTGAAACGATTAATAAACTTATCCGCGTTTCAAGACAGCTTCTGCAGGAACTCGGCCGCGAACCCCATGTTGATGAAATTGCAAAAGAGATGAATATGAACGAAGACCGCGTTCGAGAAATAATGAAAATAGCCCAAGAACCCGTTTCTTTGGAAACTCCCATAGGCGAGGAAGAGGATAGCATTTTGGGTGACTTTATTCCCGACGGTGATGCCCCCGCACCGTCCGAAATGGCGGCGTTTACCTTGCTTAAAGAACAGCTCCTCGGCGTTTTGGATACCCTTACCCAAAGAGAAGCAAAAGTTTTGCGCTTGCGCTTCGGCCTCGACGACGGCAGAAGCCGTACCCTTGAAGAAGTGGGTAAGGAGTTTAACGTAACAAGAGAAAGAATAAGACAGATTGAGGCAAAAGCCTTGAGAAAATTAAGACATCCCAGCAGAAGTAAAAAACTTAAAGATTTTCTTGATTGATGTAAGTGTGTGATAATTATTTTTTAGTGATAAAATATAATCCCTCAGTCGGCTCTGCCGCCAGCTCCATTACCTAAAGGGTCGCTGATTGCCGGTAGAGATTGTTTAGCGCTTAACCGAGGCGAGAGCCGAGACCTGGAGCGTAGAGCCGGAGAAATTGTATACCTTATACTTTAAAATATCCCTCAAATGGGGATAACACCGCCTCTTTTGCAAGGCTCCCCTTATGGTAAGGGGAGCTGTCAGTGAAACTGACTGAGGGGATAAGACCAATCCCCCAATCCCATACTCTCAAACCACCAAAGGAGACCCAATGAAGCTCAAAAACTTCCAAAACCTACTCCTAACCTCGCTTGTAGCACTTCTCGTTATTCCCTACGGCAGAAAAATAATCGCCGCCGGCGGATATTACAAAAGCGCCGACTACATAAGCGACACAAAAGACCGCATAACAGTAACCGTTGCGGGCGAGGTGAAAAACCCGGGAGACCATTTTTTAAACAAAAACTCCCGCGTGTACGACGCGGTAATTGCCGCAGGCGGAGCAAAAGACAACGCTGACGTTAAAGCGCTTTCTTTAAACAAAAAAGTTTCAAACGGCGAAAAAATCATAGTTCCCGCCTTGAATATGCCCCGCGATAGGGAAAATTTTAAAATAAATATCAATACCGCCGACAAAGGCGAGCTTATGCTCCTGCCTACAATAGGCGAGAGCACCGCAAAAAACATCATAAAATACCGAGAATATTACGGCAATTTCGAAAAAATTACCGACATAACCCGCGTAAAAGGTATCGGTGAGAAAAACTTTAACAAATTTAAAGATTATATAAAAGTAAAGGAGCAGTCCAATGAAAATATTGATAGTAGATGACGAAAAGCTCTTGGTAAAGGGCATGAAATTCAATTTCGAACAAGACGGCTACACGGTAGAAACCGCATACGACGGTGAAGAAGCACTGAAACTGGCTCATGACAAAAATCTTGACATAATAATCTTAGATCTTATGCTCCCGAAAATCGACGGACTTTCCGTTTGTCAGAAAATAAGGGAATTTTCCAGCATACCGATAATCATGGTAACGGCAAAAGCCGAAGATATGGACAAAATCATGGGTCTTGAATACGGCGCTGACGATTACATAACCAAGCCTTTTAACATTTTGGAGCTCAAAGCGCGCGTAAAGGCGATAATGAGGAGAATTACCCCTGTTGCCAAAGACGGCGACCGTTCAAAAATTCGCATGGGTACCGTTGAGCTCGACTACAACCAGCGCACCGTTACAATCGAGGGAGTTACAAACGACCTCACAAGTAAAGAATTTGACCTTATGGACCTTTTGGTGTGCAATCCCGGAAAGGTTTATTCAAGAGAAAATCTCCTTGATCTCATCTGGGGTTACGACTACCCGGGCGACGCAAGAACTGTGGACGTTCATGTGAGACGTCTGCGCGAAAAAATAGAACCGAACAGCGCCGAACCGGTATATTTGCTTACAAAATGGGGAGCTGGTTACTATTTCAAAGATATCACTTAAAG